>CALBMD010000057.1 GCA_937896265.1 uncultured Pseudomonadota bacterium | reverse complement strand
CTACTCCTACTTGGTAGAAGAAGCCGAGCATAGCGCCACCTGAAAAGGCTGCAGCGATCTTTTGAGCGCCTTTTTCTTTGCTTAAGATGCGCCTGGCAAACATAAAGATAATATGGTTTAAGTCTTTAGGATCAACCAAGATTTCAGAGATATTTTCGCGACCAAGAAGAAAGATCTTTTCTTGTGTTCCACGATCGGCATGGAGAATGCAGACAATACGGCTTAGGGGAAAGTAATAGTCTGTGCCAAGCCGTAGGGCTAGTTGATTGCTTGATTTGGCAATTTTTTTAACAGCGGTTATAGCATCCTGATTGTTGCCTCTTTCATCATAAATAATAAGATCGACAGGATGTTTGCGCAAAAACGGAAAAATGGCGTCAATATGCGTAATGATGTTAATGGAAATAGCTAGGTTTTTTAGGACGCGATGCTCTAGATCAAAGGACACAATATGCTCGGCATTGGCAACTGGCTTGGCGCCAATTGCTAAAAATTGGGCGCTTGCTTCTGATAAACGAGATTCGCCTACCAGGATAAGAAAGTTCTTTTGTTGCATATCAGCGCTCTCTAATAAAGGTATTTAAAGCACTGGCACTTGTATATCCCGCTATAGTTTCAAAGGCAGGAATTTTATTTCCCACTTCGTGAGCTGAAAAGAAAAGTAAGGTTGGCAAGCCAGCGATTTTGTATTTTTCTTGGATTTGGCTGCTTCTTGGGCTGCTTTCTGTCAGGTCTAATTTTAACAGCACCCAGCCCTTTTCTTTAAGCAGGCTGATGATTTCATCGTCTGAGAACGTTGTGGCATCCATTTTTTTGCAAGCCTCACACCAATCAGCCCAGACGTCAATGAGAAGTGGTATATTTTTGGCTTTTGCTTTAGCAAAAGCTTTTTGTTCATCATAAAGCCAGAAAAGCTCTGTTTGAGCTTTGCGAGCGCTGCTTTTGACAAGAGCCTGGTAGCTGAAAAAAAAGGTTAGGCCAAGGCAGAGCGCTGGAAAAATAAGAAAGAAGCGGCTTTCATGCTTAGTCTTATGGACCCAAGTAAAAATGGCGACACTTAAGCCTAGGCTTAAGGTTGAAGCAGCAAACCATTGCCCAGCACTAACACCTTTAATCCAAGGGTAGATAAGAATTCGAAGGTAATAGAAAGAAAGGCCAAACATGCAGGCAGCAAAGAAGGTCTTAACAATAGTCTGGACTGTGCCTGAAACCTTAATTTGGCCTAATTTAGCTGAAGCTGTGCCCAAAACAACGTAAGGGATGGCAAAACCAAAGCTGTAGATAAACATGAGAAGGCTTGATTCAACAGCTTTGTTAGAGGACGAGGATAGAGCAAGGAGGCTTGCAAGAATGGGGCCGGTGCAAGGCGAGGCTATGAAGCCAGCGCCAGTGCCCATAAGTAAAGCATTAACTAAGCCATTTTTTTTGCTAGCAAAGCGATAGCCGATATTTTGAATTTTGCTTAAGTTGCCAAAACCAAGCATGCTTAATGCCAAGCCAAGCATAACCAAGGAGAAAAAACCCGCTACAGGTGCAGTCGCCATGAAGTTGCCAAACATCGCGCCAGAAAGAGCGGCGAGGATACCTAGGGTTGTGTAGGTTAGCATGATACCTAGACCATAGGCGCAAGCAGCTTTATAAGGCGCTTTGCCTTGGTTTGCCAGCAGCCGGATGGTGATGGGGATCATGGGGTAGACGCAAGGGGTGAGGTTTGTTAGAGCGCCCCCTAAAAAGACAAACAAAAAGAGAAGCCAGGTAGATATGCCCTTTTGATTGATGCTGCGAGTAAGTTGTTCTTCAAGGGTGAGGTCTTGGGGCGCTTCTATTTGGGGTGTTTCTTTAGCAGGATTTGGGGTGTTTGTGTAAAAATTGGGGATTTCTATGACCTGGGTATAAGGAAAGAGACAAATCTGCCCGGTGCAACCCAGGTAGCGGATAGCTAGCTTAATAGTTGGTGCGGTATAGGCTTTGAATCCTTCGAAATAAAGAATAAAGTCACCACCTGCATAGACTTGAACTTCATTGCCAGAAACGGGGTCTGTAAGTGTCTGAGTGGTGGGTAGGTTGGCGTGGTCTAGTTGGTAGCCTTCAGGTGCTGCAAAATTAACCTGAGTGGTATAAAGCGTGAAATTTTGTTCGGTTTGTAGCCTTAGCCCAATTTCGATAGAGCCATCTGAGAAGGAATGAGCACTATCTGCTTGCCAGTGGATAACATCTTGAGGCTTGATATCAAGGGCTATTTTTTGTGGTTGTGGAGCAAACTCAGCATAGACAACTAGCTGTTGGCAAAGCATAAGTATGGTTAAAAATGAACAGCGCATCAAACCCCCACTGTTGGTCAAGGCTCTTAAAAATATAAATTAGAATACGGTATCTTGACTAGAATATATTTTCGGCTTGACACTACTAGGGTCTATTATTCATAATGACCCCTCTTTAACGATAAAGATTTGCTTCACCCTATTTCATTGAGATTTAAGCTAATGGATAAGCACTCATTCAAGACTAAGTTACGCAAAGGGGATCAGGTAGTAGTTATTGCTGGTCGCTCAAAAGGGCAAAAAGGTGCGATTGATCGCATTGATACAAAAAGTGGCCGAGTTTTTGTTGCCGGTTGCAACTTAGTTAAGAAAAGCCAAAAGCCAAACGAATTGAATCCAACTGGTGGTTTGATTGAAAAGCCAGCAGCTGTTCATATTAGCAATGTTGCTCTAGTTGACCCAAAGACTAAGAAGCCAACACGTATTGGTTACAAGATTACTGACGGCAAGAAAGCTCGTTTTGCCAAAAAATCTGGTCAAAGTTTATAGTTTATTTGTTTGACAGAGCAACCGTTTCTGTTATAAAAATCTAGTTCTTGCGGGGGAGTAGTTAAGTTGGTTATAACGCCGGCTTGTCACGCCGGAGGCCGCGGGTTCAAGTCCCGTCTCTCCCGCCACCTTCCAACTCATTTTTGAGTTATTTTTCAAATCTAGTGAATCAATAAAAACAACAAGTTATAGAAGAAGATTTTTTCAGATCGTTTACGATATCACGTGAAATCACATGAATTAACGCCAGTGGTGATAATCTATGATGTTTGCTGTGATGACCGAGTTTACTCATCACAAATAATTTCAGTTAGTTGCGTCTACCTAGCGCAGAACATTTCAATGTGATGCAAAGCTCAGTTCAGCCTAGAATATTTTTAGGAAACTGGCTGAAGCAAAATCAATCATCAACTTAATCGTATTTGGCCATGCAGGTAGATAGTATTGTCATGTAAGATATTACAAAAGTGGTGTTCACCCATTGTTTACCTCTCCAGGCGGCAACTGAAACTTAAGCTGCCTTTTTAGCGGGCTGGTCAGTTATTTCCTTAAAGTGCAAATACAACAGGACCATTGCAAAGGTGTCAAGCTCGCAGTATTTCAATAATGCGGCGGCAATAGCCTCACGTTCCTGCTCCGACATTTCGGAAAACTGCATTTTGGCATAAGCCATCATCGCAGCTCCGCCATCTGCCAACTCATCAGATCCCATCAAAAGATCCAATTTTTCAACGTCAATTTCTTCGAATATCGTCGGCAATAGCTTATAAGGGTCTAGCACTTGCCCATTAGAGCCGAAGTGGACCCAGGTCCAATTATCATAATTTAAGCTCGTAATATCGCCTTTTTGTCCGTAAGCAGGTTTTGAGTAGTGAGATTTAATATAATCTGAGCTAGTTAAAATGGCGGGCAAAACCTTTTTTATACTATTACTACCGTTTGTCAGCGGATGATAGTAGTACCTTTTTACGTTTGGCACAAATCAACCATTGTGCGTTCCCCAACCCAATCGCCTCGGTTCTCATCGTTAGAGGTAGTGATGGTTTTAATCCATTCCATTAATTCACTTCTATCCGGTTCAGAAGACTTTTCGAGTTGGCCATATATTTGACAAAGGACAGTATTTTCATGCGTCGAATAACGAAAAATTGTACCGGAATCGCCATTGATCTCTTCTTAAGCGCTCGAATGAAATCAAAATTTGGGAAAATGCCGACTTCTCTACTGAGGTATTGGCCTTTATGAGAAATCGTCCCATCTTTTTCAATTTGATGATGAGAAAATTGGAACACCATTTGCTCATAGGGACGACGGTTCTTGTTAAATGGAATCGCAACCATTGTCGTTTCAAAATCTATAAAATGCAGAGGAAAATTCCATGATGCCATCTCTGACACAAGACCTGTCTTATCGACATAAGGATCTTTGATACCTTTGGCGGATAGCTCCACTTGTTTCCATTGTCGCTCTGAACTTGAAAGCCCAGGTTCATCACCTGTTTTGAGATTGATAACCTCTGGAGCGAGATCCTTCATTAAAAAGATGCCAGATTCGATTTGTTCTTGGGCTTTACGAAAGTTCCATACCTCAAAAACAAAAGGACCAACCAGTTCTTGATCCTTTAGCTTGGCCTTTTCCTTCCAGCACTGATGAAATCCTGACCTTGTTATATCGTTACTTCGAAATTGGCATTTTTTGCATTGATTACCGATTTTGGGTTCGATCTTGGCATCCGTTTCATAAGAGTCGGCATACCCCTGCACTTCTAATGCAAACAGGCTTAAACTTTGACCATCTTCACCACATAGAATAAGGTCAACTTCTTCTCGAACATCAATTTTGCATAAAATTTTACTACTGACTGTTTCGAGGTTCGTTCCTTCTTTAATCTTGACCCTCGTTCGCCCTGCTTCATCTTTGTTGAGGAGAAATCTCTGGTTTAAACCATCAACCGATGCTGTTTTTGATTTGTCTGCCATCATGAGGTAAGGTGTAAACTTAAAGGTCGGATGAGCATTTTGCGCTATGTAAGTTTGGAAAGCTACATCTTCAAGATATGGTTTCCATTTCTTCACTATCCTTCGAGATCCTTTTTTCAAAAATCGCCGGTCGTAAAACTTATCTTCCTCAGTCGAATCGAATGACTTAGCTTTTACTTCGATCAGATCGATCCTATTACCATTCTTGATTAAGATATCCGTCCTAATAAATAGCTTATTATAGCGGATTGCTGCTTCGAAAATGATGACTTGATCTTTCAAAAGTAACTCATTGGTTTCTGCCAAAGCCTTTTCGTGATCAAGAGTTTCGATATTTACTCCGCCGGGATGATAAAGTTTTGCCAGCTCGCCTATTTGAAAGCCCCCGTCGGCCAATGCTTTTAGAAAGCTGTCATCAAGCGATTTATCCTCGAATTGATCAGTCTTGTTCATATAGAATAGTTTAGTGGGGCATTCCCGTGTCAACTTGAAGCGTGATTTGGTTAGGTATCTTCGAAAGTTCATTGGATTTCCCGCGTTACCGTCTAATTTCATCGGTACGCCGAGAAACATTCTAGCTAGGCAGCTGATAATCAGCGGTTGGCCCAGCCAACAACCTTTCTAGACAACATTTTGTTAAACAATTTATTGCTTACAATAAAGTTTCTCTGTAACATCATCGGGATGAGTGATCGCTTCAAAAAATTACCTTCGGAATATCCAATGTTCGCCGTTCGGCTAACCGCAGAGCAAAAGGATAATTTACAAGCTCTGCTTGAGGATGTTCGCGATGCTTTGAATCGAAAAAATAAGCCAAATGAAAAAAAGTGGATGAAGAACGATGTCGTATACGAGGCTTTAATGTTGGGCTTACCCCTTTTGAAAAAGTCGACGTCACGAAAGGACTAACCACAGATGGCGCGAAAAGAGGAAAATACCAAGTTTAGGTTGATTCATCCCAAGCTAAAACAAGCTGGATGGCTAGAGCATGATTGGCAGGTAGATATGGAATATGCCATTACTGCTGGCCGCATCCAATGGGACGGAAAATCCGCCAAGCGTTCGCGCCCAATTTATGCCGACTATCTCCTCCGGTATAAGCCATCTGTCGCCATCGCCGTCATTGAAGCCAAGGATGAAGACAAGCATCGCCTGGAAGGTGCCGCACAAGCGAAGGAATATGCCCAGAAGCTAGGTCTTTGGTTTGTATATGCATCCAATGGCCATCAAATTGAGTTTTTTGATCTTAAAGCTGGGACCCAGCTGACAGTATCAGAGTTTCATCGACCAGAGGAACTTTGGGCGATGTACCTAAAATATAGCGGTATAGAGTCATCCCCTGTCAAAGAAGCTGCTATTACCAAGGAATTTTATGACGAATCCCAAATTGGGCAGAGGCGCCGGCCAAGGTACTACCAGGAAAAGGCGGTTCGTTCGGCAATAGAAGCAATTCTGTCTGGCAAAAAGCGAGTGCTCATAGCACAAGCCACGGGAACTGGAAAGACGTACGTCTCGATGCAGCTTGTTTACAAGCTGTTTCACTCACAGGTCGCGAAGCGCATTCTTTTTATAGTGGATCGGAACCTTTTAGCTGACCAGGCCTTTAATGACTTTAATAATGCAATGGATAGGGATGCCTGCTATCGGCTTTCTCCTAAAGATTTGAAATTTCCCTTGAGTCGCCACTTATATTTTGGCATCTATCAAACTCTTGTCGGTGAAGATGACGAAGGCCAAAGACTTACGAAACCAGATCGCTATAAAGAGTTCCCTCCGGACTTTTTTGATTTGATTGTAATTGATGAAGCACATCGTGGAGGCGTGAATGCCGCTGGGTCTTGGTTTCGCTTATTGAAATATTTCAAATCGGCGATACAAGTCGGTCTTACTGCTACACCAAAGCGTGAAGAGACCAACGACACCTATAAATACTTCGGTCTACCAGTCATCAACTATTCTCTAAAAGATGGAATTGCTGACGGGTATTTAAGTCCTTATATTATCAAAAAAGTTACTTCCAATATTGATGCGCTAGGTTACCGCCCCGACCACCAAGATATTCGTGATGTTCAAGGCCGGGCGCTCGAAGTTAAAGATTATATGACACCCGACTTCGAACGTCAGTTGAGCATTCCAGAACGGACTCGTGCCTTCGCTTATCATTTGCTCAAACATCTTTTTTCGACAGATCCATTAGGAAAAACTATAGTCTTCTGCGTGGATCAGCAGCATGCCCTCGATATGGCGAAGTACGTTAATGAGGCTTTTGCCAAGTATAAAGAGCGATACAAAATCGAATACAACAAGATTTACGCAATCCGCATCACAGGTAACGATAAGGATGCTAACGGTAAGTATGCTTTCCTAGAAAAGTTCTCCGATCTGGAATCCAATGAACCGATTGTCGTGACGACCTCGAAACTTCTGACAACTGGGATTGATGTTAAAACAGTAAAAAATATTGTTATTTTCCGCAATATTGGCTCCATGGTTGAGTTTAAGCAAATAATTGGTCGTGGAACTAGAACCTACGAGCATTTTGATAAGCATAAAGAAAAGCTGGGGTTTTTCATTCTCGAGTATGCCAATTTTTCTACTCAGCTTTTTAACGATCCTGAATGGGATGATGTACCGACCGCAATCATTGACGAAGGGTCAATCGACATAGAAACTGAGACCCGTAGCTCAAATGGCAATGAGGAAAATTCCGACGATATTGACACAGAAGTCCCAAGTATCGGAGTTTACGAAGAACCACCCGAAGAAGAAGGCCAAATACGTTATCGGATGAGCGAGGAATTTCTCCGTGGTGGCGTTAAAATGGTCGCAGAGAGCGTTTCGTTCACTGGGCCGGATGGAAAACCGCTAACCCCAGAAAAATTCGTTCTCTTTCAATCTGAGGTACTAAAACAGCATTTTAGTCAATTGCGAGATCTAAATGTCATCTGGCTAGATAATAAAAACCGCCGGGAGTTCATTGAAGAAAAGGCTTTTGACCTTGGCTTAAATTTAGATGCTTTGCATCAGGTATTTTTCGCCAAATATGGGATGCGTGACGTAGATACTCTAGATGTTATTTCGAGTTTAATCTTCGGCAATGACTATATGACGAAAGAGGAGAGGATAGCTAAAAGCCGATCTCTTAATCACCGTTTTTACAACGGTCTGCCTGACTCAGCAAAGCCGTTAGTTGATGATCTTATCGACGTTTATCGAGATAGCGATTTTAAACCTTTTTTGGTTTCCAAAGAGTTATGGCAAACCCCAGGTATTAAAAAATACGGAGCGATCGGTGACATACAAAAGATTGTGGGTGGTGCCGATGCATTGCTTAAACTAATCAACGACTTTCAAGCCGTACTGTATGACGAAAGGATTGCGGCATGAAAAAAACATTGAGGTTTCTAGATCCTTCGAAAAACAAAGTTGCTTCAACATTAGAGGTCCAAACACATCCAGAAGATGTGATTGGGGTAAATCCTCATATTCTTGCAATTATGAGGGCGCGTTTGATTGGCGAAACCCTAAATGACCTTTATAGTTACGATGAGAGACTGACGAGCAATTTGGCAATAGAACGTGAGAAAGAGAAGCTGAAGAATGTTTTCAACGATAGAAACGCAGTTTACAAGGGTTTTTCCTCTTTAGCAGCTATCAAGATGACAAAGGGGAAATTGAGAGATCGTGAAATAGACCGAACGCTACTCAGCATATATGCAAGCCACACAGCTTCCGGACAGGCAGTTGATGAAGTAGATCTTTTTGCACACCTCATTAGCGGATGTGAACTTATAGGGAAAAAGCAGCGATTGCAAGGATTGATCAATTTAACTGAAACTCTTACACCCATAGCTCGAGAATTAGCTGGAGAAACACTCGATCAGTATTTAGCTGAGGATTTTGGTTGGTTCAAGATCTCAAAAGATCTACTTGAAACCAATCTTAAGATTAAAAAGCAATATCAAAGCGGGGAGCTATTCCAAGCGCTAGATCAAATTCTTGCTATACTCTATCGGGGAGATTAATGAGCGAGCTCGATGTTCCAGAAAGTTGGGCAATTATAACTTTACCTGACCTGGTTAAGTTACAAAATGGTCAAACACCAAAAAATCTTCCCGTTCAATGCGAGAATGGCAATATTCCGTTCTTTAAAGTATCAGACATGAATTCGCCTGGTGACGGACGGTCTATCTCGAAAGCCGCCATTATGTTATCTCAATCGGATGTAGAACGGTTGAAGATAAGGTTGGTAGAAGAACGATCGGTGATTTTCCCCAAAAACGGTGGGGCACTTTTAACCAACAAGAAGAGATTTACAGTTAGAACAAGTGCATTGGATACCAATTTAATGGCAGCAATCCCACCCAAAGAACTGTTTGAATACTTTTGGGCGTGGTTTCAAACAGTTGATTTTAAAAGGTATTCGTCAGGTAGCACAGTGCCTATGATCAGCTTTAATGATATTAAAGGGATAACCGTTCCTATACCGCCTATTGCCGAACAACGTCGAATCGTCTCCAAAATCGATTCCACTTTCAAACGAATCGAAGCTATTGAAAAGGCGGCAGAGGCTGCAGAAGCCCTGCTCACAGTGTATCGCGAGTCGCTGCTCAACAAAGCGTTTCGTGGGGAGTTGGTGGCACAAGACCCGAATGACGAACCAGCATTGAAGCTGCTTGAGCGCATTCGCGCTGACCGTCCCAAGCAGCAGGATGGCAAGAAGAAGGCTGCCTTACCCGCGATCAGCGAAGATGAGATTCCCTTCGATATCCCCAATTCATGGAAGTGGGTCAGGCTAGGGGAACTAGCTTCAGATATTCGTTATGGAACTAGCAAACGCTGTTCTGTAGAACACCTTAATACCGCGGTCTTGAGAATCCCGAACATCGTAAATGGAAGAATAAATATAGATGACCTTAAATATGCCAATTTTGACAAGAAAGAACGTGACGATCTTAGATTGCAAGATGGTGATATTTTAATGATCCGAAGTAATGGGTCATTAAAATTAGTTGGGAAAACTGCCGTTGTTGATGAAACTATTGAGGGTTATGCTTTTGCTGGATATCTAATACGCATTAGGCTTCAAGCTAGTTTAGCAGTCCCTCAGTTTGTTTCTAGCTATATGGATTCATCATTTTGTCGAAATATTATTGAGCGGCAGGCACAGTCTACGAGCGGAATAAACAATTTTAGCGCTGAAAAGTTGGTAAATCTTATGTTACCACTGCCCCCACTTCAGGAACAGCGTCGTATATTGGCAACCATTAATCTGAAGAATCCAGTAGTCGACCAATCACGAAGCGTTTGTGAGAATATCAGAAATAGATGTCAAAACATGCGAAGTTCAGTGCTAGGTCTTGCATTTTCAGGTGGGCTCGTACCTCAAATTTCGTCAGAAGGAACGGGGCAAGATCTCCTCAAAGCTATTCTAGCAGCTAAAACGAACGCGAATAATTCAGGTCGCGCAAGACGCCAAAAGTAGGAAAAGAGTTTAAAATGACTTCAAAGGAACAACTACAAAACATTATTAATCGGTGCTGCGACATTCTACGAACCGACGATGGTATCACTGGTGCGTGGCAATACACTGAAGCGTTGTCTTGGATTCTTTATCTCAAGTTTTTTGCCGACAAAGAAAAAGAGCACGAAGCTCATGCCCAGCTTGAAGGCGAAAGTTACCACCCCCTAATCAAGCGAGAGTATCAATGGCAAACTTGGACAGATCAGAAGAAAGGGCTAACTGGCAAAGAGCTACTTAAGTTCATAAGCGACGAGCTCTTTCCATACCTAGCTAGCCTAAAAGGCGCTAAAGAAGGTGATCCTCGAGACATTATCGCGGCTATTTTTAAGAATACACAGAACCGCGTAAACTCGGGGTACCTGTTACGTGAAGTTATAGACCTCATTCAGCAAATTCATTTTGATGTTGGGGAAGATACGTTCTCGATGTCGCATATCTATGAAAGTCTCCTAAAAAATATGGGAGAAGGCGGGGGTAACGCCGGTGAGTACTATACGCCTCGACCGCTTATTCGAACGATGGTTGAGCTTCTGGAACCCAAAATTGGTGAAACTATCTACGACCCAGCTTGCGGTACCGGCGGCTTCTTGGCTCAAGCCCACCTTTATCTTGAACCCAAGGCAAAAACGCCAGAGCTTCGAAAGGTACTAAATAATAAAACCTTCTTTGGCAGGGAAAAGACTCCGCTTCCCTATGTGCTATGTCTTATGAATTTAACCCTTCATGGGTTGGACTACCCTCGTATTTACAAAGAAAATACGCTGCAAAACGATATTCGCCAAATAGACGAGCGAGATAAATACGATATTATTCTTGCCAATCCGCCTTTTGGCGGAAGAGAGCAACCAATCATCCAAAAAAACTTTCCTATTGAATCAAACGCCACCGAAATACTTTTTCTACAGCATATTGAAAAGTCCCTGAAGAAAGGTGGTAGGGCGGCTGTTGTTGTTCCGGAAGGGGTTCTTTTTCAGACAAATAGCGCTTATCAGCAAGTTAAGGAAAAGCTCATTCGCGAGTCCAATTTACATACTGTCATAAGCCTACCTGCGGGCGTCTTCTTGCCCTACTCTGCAGTAAAAACCTCGGTTATCTTCTTCGATAAAACCAAAGAAACTAAGGATATTTGGTTCTATGAAATTGGTTTGCTTGATAGCAAAAAACTAACAAAGAAGAGCGGAATTTCGGAACAGCATTTTGCGGAGCTGGTTAAAGTCTTTGCAAAGCGGCCGAACACCGATCATAGCTGGATAGTCCCTGTTCAAAAGATAATAGATGCCGGATTCAATATCTCTGCTGGCCATTACAACCCCCATGGACCGGAGCAGGAGGAATTGCTTGAGCCGCAGGAATATGCCCTTCAAATAAAAGAGCTTTTAGCATCAGCGATGGAAAACGTCGATGCTTTGATTAGCGAACTTGGGCCCAGTTAAATTTTTGAAAAACCTTTTCGCTAGTGAAACGGTGGGGGAATCTTAGCGGTGGGCTTCTCGCCATATGTGCGTGGGTTTGAATCTGTGGGCTATGCAATGAACCAGTATCATGGAGAGAAGTACTAATCCCAACCTATATAGCACTTTGAGCAGCGCTATATTGTGCCAGTCGTTTTCTTGCATCGCTGTTTTTGCCTCAGTATGAAAGATATTTTGAGCCTTCTCATAATCCTGCCAAGCTGGATCAAGATGTTTCTGCTTATACCATTGGTTTCTAAACACATTTGATGTTGGATCCTCGAATCGAGATTTTGTCGTCAGGTAAGTTTCTTTAGCTCGATTGGCCTTTTCTTTGAGGATGAACTTCCTGAATTTAACGGATACGAGAGCCAACTAGAATAGGGGAACACCCCAAACAGGGATTGAGGTCTTAAATCAGCCGTTCGATTGCAAAGGACAATGTCGCCACAGCAGGAGGTTGTTTAGCCTCTGCTTACCTTACGGCTTGGGTCATAGCGATGTTGGACAGTGTCGATACAGCTTCAAAGGCACTTCACTATTTTGTACTGATGGGTGAGAAGAGTTCATGTTGCCGCTCATTGACTGTCCACCCTTTCTGGAAAAGTCCATTACCGCAATAAGAGTTTTGTTGATCAGGTCGACTTCAAAACCTTCGCGGCGCAAAAGGCCACCAACTCGCGTTAGAAACGAATTACGTCCCCCAGGACCCGCGCCGCCAGTGTTGCTAGTCCTCGCCTCGTCACTACCTTTTTTTCCAACAGCAAGTTGCAAAAGTGCTGCAGCCAAAAAAGATTCCCAAGATATCATATAAAATTGGTACAAGTAGTAGTCCAGTTAGATCTTTGTCCTATGTAATCTGAGAGCATTCGCAATAACTGACACAGAGCTCAAGCTCATGGCTAAGCTTGCTAACATTGGATTGAGTACAATCCCCCAAAATGGATACAAAATACCCGCTGCGACAGGTACACCAAGAGCGTTATAAAAGAATGCAAAAAAGAGATTCTGACGAATATTCTTCATTGTCTCAATGCTGAGACGATGCGCTCTGACAATCCCCATTAGGTCGCCCTTAACTAAGGTGATGCCAGCACTTTCTATTGCTACATCTGTTCCTGTGCCCATGGCAATACCGATATTAGCTTGTGCAAGACTTGGGGCGTCATTGATTCCGTCACCGGCCATAGCGACAATTTTACCTTCTTGCTGCAGCTTTTGAATGATGGCATGTTTTTGGTCTGGTAAGACTTCGGCTACTATTTTAGATATACCCAATTCCCTTCCAACGACTTCAGCTGTGTGACGGTTATCTCCCGTCAACATCACCACAGAAATGCTCATCGACTGGAAATAAGAAATAGCCTCACAGGTGCCTTTCTTAATCGGATCTTTGACCGCAACTAAACCTGCAGGTTGCGATGCGATAGCAACTAGCATGACTCCATAGCCTGATTGTTGTAGACCTTCTGCTATTTGAACCAAATTCTCAGATGCTATCCCGTACTTATCTAGAAGCTTTTTGTTTCCTACCAGGACCTGCTTGCCATTTGCTGTTCCCTTTACCCCCATGCCGCTGAACACTTCGAAATCTTGGACTTCAGGAATGGGCAAATTCTTGTCTTTCGCTCCATCGATAATTGCAGCAGCGAGTGGGTGTTCACTAGCTTTCTCCAGGGCTGCAGCTAACGAAAGAAGTTCATCTTCTGAGAAATCATTGAAGGTTTTCACCAACGATAGGCGGGGTTTGCCGAGAGTCAGAGTTCCCGTCTTGTCTACTACGAGCGTTGTGGTCTTTTCCATTAATTCTAGTGCTTCCGCGTTTTTTACCAATACCCCATGGGTAGCACCTTTACCGACGCCAACCATGATAGACATTGGAGTTGCAAGCCCCAAGGCACAGGGGCAAGCAATGATTAGCACGGCGACTGCATTCACAATTGCATAGCTTAAAGCAGGCTCAGGGCCGAAATATAGCCATGAAATGGCAGTTCCAATTGCAATCAAGACAACCATTGGCACAAAATAAGAAGATACGGCATCCGCAAGTTTTTGAATTGGGGCCCGACTTCTTTGGGCTTTAGAAACCATTTGAACGATTTTGGATAGCATTGTGTCAGAATCAACTTTTGTGGCTTCCATGACAAAAGAACCAGTGCCATTCACCGTAGCGCCAATCACGATGCTCCCAAGCGATTTTTCCACGGCAATAGGCTCTCCGGTAATCATTGATTCATCGACGGTGCTTTTCCCCTGAATCACTTTTCCATCAACAGGAACTTTTTCACCTGGTTTCACACGGAGCTTGTCACCAAGTCGGATTGCATCTAATGCGATATCTTCTTCAACCCTATCAGACTTGATGCGTCGCGCCGTTTTGGCTGCAAGTCCAAGAAGGGCTTTGATCGCCTTACCGGTGTTGTTGCGTGCCCTTAATTCAAGGACTTGTCCTGTGAGTACTAGGGTGATGATGACTGCTGCGGATTCGTAATAAAGAAGTATCATTCCGCCATGACCAAGCATGCTGCTGGGAAATAAACTAGGGAAGAAGGTGGCAAACACGCTATAGACGTATGCTACCCCTGTGCCAATAGCGATTAAGGTAAACATGTTTAGCTGCTGTGTTTTAATCGATGCCCAGCCACGTTCAAAAAATGGCAGAGCTCCCCACAGCACGACAGGAGTTGCAAGAATAAATTGCACTCCCATCATCACCCATGCAGGGATCCAGTGCTGGATCGGTTGTCCTGGGATTAAATCTGACATCGCCAACAAGAAAAGCGGAGTGCTTAGCAGAGCACTCACTTTTAGGCGGAAGGAAAAATCCTTCAATTCAGGGTTATCTGATTCTTCCAAAGTCACTTCCTCAGCTTCAAGAGCCATACCGCAGATTGGACAGCTTCCCGGGCCCTTTTGACGGATTTCAGGGTGCATTGGGCAAATATAGATGGCGTTTTTATCCGCAGAAGTCGTTTTGTGATGATGCTCTTTATGATCAAGGTGGCAAGAGTGATCTTCTGATTTAGCCTTGTGATTTACATGGGATCGTTCCCCACATTTTTTCTCTTCGTGCGAATGACCATGCGCATGGTGGTGGTCTTTATGGCTGATATGATGGCAAGCGTGTTCATTGTCCTGTGCGCTTATATAGGACTCTGGAGAATGGTCGAACTTCGCTTTGCATTTCGGGTTGCAGAAATAATATGTTTTGCTGTGGTATGTTGATTGACCACCTTTGGCACTATTTGGTTCAATCGTCATGCCGCATACGGGATCCTTAACAGCACTAGGTTGATAATGCTTGTGATTAACTCGGCAGCATGACGTTTGATCTTTGTCTTCATCATGTGAAGGATGATGTTCATGGTGACTTTTCATACTAGTCTCCTTCCATTACCTTTTTTGAAATAGATTCATTAGCTCGTTAATTTTCTCTTCTGTGCCGCGAGAGTCTTTGGCTTCAATTGCATCTTTAACGCAATGCCGTATGTGTTTCTCAACAATCACCGATTCAGCTGACTTGATTGCCGCAGTCACTGATCGGATCTGATTGACAATGTCGATACAATAGCGACCATCCCCAATCATCTTTTCAATCCCTTCAATCTGGCCACGAATCCTTCGAAACCGAATAAGATCATTTGAGTGATCGGTATGACCTTTTTTGTTCTTATGTCCTATGTCAATATGTCCACCCTGGGTCATTTTAATCTCCTTAGGGTTGTTTTATATACACGGTACCCCTACCCCCTATATATAGTCAATCGGCTATGATTGGGTAACCTTGAGTTGTGAAGGATAAGTCATTGTTATTAAAGTAATTGGCGTGTTTAAGATTGACGCATTTAGGTGCTAAAAAAGACTTTAGACTCGCAAAAATCTTGACCAGTAACGCTTTTGCTTTTCTGCAAGTAGAGAAGGCTAGACAAATTCCTCAAGCAGTGCTAAAAATGTCGCGCATTCCCGCTTACTACACCATTTTTTAAAGAGCGCCTAGATTATGACTATCCGCAGCTGGTTTTTGCTTTCTAAATTGTTCCTTTTCTGGATCGTCGCCGTCTCGGTTGATTTTACTAGAGCTTCCTCTGAAAAGCTTGGAGAAGGCAGTTATGGCGTGGTGACTGTAGATCCAAAACATTCTAAGTATGTTATCAAAACAATGGTGGATAAAGACCGAAAGCTCATCGAACCAGAGCTTAATTTTCACATGCACGCTTCTGAACTTCTCGCAAAGGGGCAAAATATTCCGAATATTCTTATCGCAGAAGCCTTCTTTTGGGAGAGAGATGTGCTGAATCTAAGGTTTCCACGAGCAGAAAAGATTGCTGGACCAGGAATGCTTTCAGAAGAAGCTGAAGAAATGCACTTTGTTACCAACAAAAAGAAGTTTTTAAAAGATATTGCTTCAGCTCTTACATGGCTTCATGAACAAAATATCGCCCATTGCGATATCAAACTGCCAAATATCATGTACTACCAGCAAGCATATGTTCTTATTGATTTTGGATCGGTTCAATCTCGTGTACATGTAATCGATGAAATCGAGAAAATACATAAAACTACTTCCTGGTATCGCTCACCTGAGCTCTTGCTAAATAATCATAGCTTTCCTTGCGAGGGTGATATTTGGTCTACTGCTATCTCTTATCTTCATCTATTTTATGACACTCGATTATTTAAATATGATGGAGAACTTGATAAAGATCTTACTTTTAGTAAGGCAATAAAATTTCAGCAGAATATAATGCTAATTAACCTTTCTCTCTTTTTAGACCAAAGCTTATTCAAAGATACTAATCTGGAAGAAATTAAACATTTACAAGCCAGTGCATATAATCCGCCTCGTAAAAAGAGTGCATTAGTCAAAACAAGAGAGCAGATCATTGCTAAGACGATCGATATTAATCTGCTAAGCCAGTTTAATAATCGTAAATATATAAAAGATCGCCTTTTACAACTCTTCCGAGATGAATTAATGATTGAGGAAGATGGATTCATGAGCGAGGAAGATGAATTAATAATCGAGGGAGATGAATTCATGAGCGAAGAAGAAGCTGAACTTTTATCGGCGATGATGATGATTCCACCAAACATGAGGATCATGGCATCTAGCATTTTGCATCATGAATTCCTATCCGAGTGATGACACTTCACTTTTAAAAACCGCCGCTGACTAATATCTGACTCTAGTGCTTCGGTTGAAGAAAAATAATAGTCATATATTTATGTCTCAATAAATTTTTTGAAAGAAAATCATGAAAAATATCTATAACTGCTTTTTACTGACTAAAGCATTGCTTTTCTGGCCATTCGCGTTTTCCACTAATTTCACCTCAGCCTCTGAGGTGCTTGGGCGAGGCAGTTATGGCGTGGTGACTGTGATCTTCCTCAATTTTGCGTAGTTGAAGTTAAGATGATATAACTATCGCTTAACGGAG
>CALBMD010000056.1 GCA_937896265.1 uncultured Pseudomonadota bacterium | reverse complement strand
GATACCAGTAAAGCTGACGCTAGCCGCAATAAACGGCTTCTAACAACAAATATGTTGCGCAAAAGTGGAGAAACTGTCGTTATTGGTGGTCTTTATACCACAGATAAAATTGATACAATGCATGGGGTTCCTGGCTTTTCCAAAATACCTCTTTTGGGTGTATTCTTTCGCTCTAGTAATAAATCTGAAAATCGTCGAGAACTGATCATTATGGTTACGCCCACAGTTATTCAAAGCCAAAAATCTGATGCTGAAAATTTTGAAAATAGTGAAGAAGAAAGTGACAGCAATTTATCAGAGCAAAGCACACCTTTTGGTGAAGATCAAAAAGTCAACCAACAAGCTGCAGAGCAAGTTTCAAACAAAAAAAATGAAAATTTGTTACCAAACGAAAAAAATGATGAGCCTAATCAAGCATCAGGCGCTAATCAAAGTAACAATAGTCAAAATAATCAACTGAATCAAACGACTAATAATCAAGCATATATGGGTAGATCTGCAAATAGTCTAGCTTATAAGAGGAAGGTTAAAAAATCCATGAGCGAAAGGAAACGACTGTGATTCATGGAAAGTGGCTTCAAAGTAGTGTCTTACTTTTAGTAGCTTCTGCCTTGCTTATAACCTGTGCGGCGGATCCTGATTTAGACAACTCTCCTGGGACTTGCAAAATATCGTGCAAGAAACCAAAAAACGCTGGAAATAACATGCGTATTCGATTTCTAATGCCTCAGGCTTTAACTCTTGATTGTCAAGCTAAGAAAACTTCAGAGATTGTCCCTATCCCAGTTCGATTTGTTGTTGAAAAACCGAGAGTGTCTTTGCCAAGTGATATTACTTCAGGATCTTCCACTCTTGGTGGGACCCCAGCTCCATCTGTTGATACAACAGATAGTGGTACAACAAATCAATGGGTACCGGTCTCCAATATTAGCTTTCAACCTGTTATTTTCGCAGGCGCTCTTAAAGGCACAGCAGTCAATTCAGATGGGACTTTTGATCCTTCTTATGGCGTTTTAAATGATCCTGAAAGCTGGTGCACAGACTCTTGTGGTGTTGGTTCTGTTGATGTACAGCCTATGTGCATTCCAGGATCAACAAATAGCGTGACAATGGGCATTCAGTCTGGAAATATTTCTAAAAACTTTAGCGTTGTTATCACAGGGACATTATCAGAATGAATATCTGGAGTGTAGTTTTTGCAAAATTAAATCTTCCTGAAAAAGAAAAGAAGAAGGTTGACTCATTTTTAGAAAATCAAACAAAAACATCGCTTTTGACTGCGGCTCAGATTTTGCGCCGATATCACCGAGTTAATGAGTCTTTAGAACTGCTTAGTTATGGCATTTTAAGCTACCCAAATTATATCGCTTTGCGTATTGAGCTTGCTCGTGGTTTATATGAAAAAGGGTTGATCGAAGATGCTTGGGATCATTTACAATTAATTGATTTTAATGAGCAAGACTATCTTCTGGCCAAAGAGATATATTTCTTTTGCAGTATACTTCTTGAGCG
>CALBMD010000055.1 GCA_937896265.1 uncultured Pseudomonadota bacterium | reverse complement strand
CTTTACACGAAGGGTAAAAACAGCTCAATAAATGCTTCCTAAGAAATGATGAAGTCTAGTTAAAAGACTTTTAACTGCTAGCAATAAACTAGCCCAAGGCATTAAATCAGCTTAAACTTAAATATATACCACCTCATGAGGAATCATGTATCCAGAGTTATCAATACTTGGCATCGTCCTACCTAGCTGGCATCTCTTTTTTGTTATCGCAGCCATTTCTGCATTTCTTAGTTTTCGTAGCCAAAGCTGGCAGGAGATACATGAGCTATCACCAATAGAGCAATCAAAGCTTTACATTGCTGTCTATCTCATGACTTTTTTAGGCGCAAGATTAGCAGGCCTTCTTCTTGAAGAAAAGATACCGCTTGCGCAAGTTCCAACCGAACTTTTTAAAATTGGTCCTATGATTTCTTTTGGTGGCTTTTTGGGCGCATTTTTAGCTGGAGCCTTTTTTTGTATCTGGAAAAAACTAGACCTAGCAAAAGTTAGCGACGCAGCGTTTCCCTGTGGCATGCTAGCAGCAGCTCTTGGTCGAATAGGCTGCTTTCTCAATGGCGATGATTATGGAACATCTGTCGTTTTGCATGGAAACAATATACCTATTTGGGCTGTCTCCTTTCCAAACCATCATGACTCTATCCCTCGTTACCCGATCCAACTTATTGAAACATTCTTTCTTATTTGCTTGTTTTTTTGCCTTAAAAAACTGCGACACGGTATTTTAAGGCACTTTGGTCAAGGCGGCCTCTTTGGCCTAACACTCTTATGTTACTCTATACAACGCATTTTTGTTGAGTTCTTTCGCGGTGATGTAAGACCCATGCTACTAAATACTAGCATATCGCAAGCGCAAATTATCTGTTTAGCAGGAATTTTATTTAGTCTTATCTATTTAGCTACCAAGAATAAGACCCATGAAGCAACTTGAATCTCTTCCATTTCCACTCTATTTTGCAGCGGCATTTTCGATCTCTTTAGAGGCAAGAAGAGCTTTTTTAGCATCCTTGCTACGACCCAAGTTTGCCAAAACAATAGCAAGATTGTGATAAAGCTTGCTAGATGTTGGATTATATTTAATGCCTTTCTTATAGACATAAACAGCCCTTCGATAATTTTTAAGCTTCCTATGAGAAGCCCCAATTAAGTTGAAAGCTTCCTCACTGTTCTTATCAAAAGAAAGTAATTTTTTAGCAAAATAGATAGCCTCCTTATAAGAAGCCAATTTATACGCTCCAAAGGCCAGATTTTTGATTAAAGATGGATTCTCTCTATTAGTTCCCATTTTAAAAAGTTCTCTCTGGACAATTTGCGCTCTTTTGAAATCATTTTTCTTTAGAAGATAGCTAGCTAGAGCAAAGCCAACTGATTCGCTTTGCAGAATATTTGGCAATTCTTTTATCAACAGTTGATCAATTAATTGATTGTCTTGCGATGCTTTTAATTGCTTATAAAGTTTTTTAAAACCTTCAAAAGAATGGTGGTCTGTATGAATAATATTAATAATTTCATCTATATTTTTAGAGACACTAGTTTCAATATGCTGAAGCTTTTCTTTAAATTTTTGCTTGCCTCGGAGAAATTCAAGATGCAAGTTAACCGTTGGTAAAACAATCGGAATCAGAGATTCTACTGCAACTTTTAAGGACAAAATATCGCGCGATAAAAGCTCTTCTTTTTTCTGCTTAAGCGATTGTTGCCAGTATTCAATAATTCGATCAAAAATCCCTAAAGCAACTAGTTCTTTGCCAATCATTTCAAAATCAGCGGATTTACCTGCCCTTTCTGCTGTTTTTTGCAGCCATTTTACCCGGTCTACAAGATCAACCTGAAATAGCTTAGCTATAAGCTCTTTTCTAAGCAGTAAATTACCAATAGCATCAAGATAAGCGCAATGGTTAATAGTTAATTCTTCAGAATTTGGCGTGCAAACAATACGCGAATTAAATAAACGCATTTGACTTATGAGCATAAGAGCGCTATCACAAATAGGATGTACTTCATCTGATTGCGTCAAATCAGGCAATATTTTTAATAGCTTTGATAAGTCTGTTGTATGCTCTCGCAACGTCTTTTGGGGGATCCATTTTGCTTTTTCATCAGACTGCTCCTTGCTAGTATATATATGATAAGAAGAATCACTAAATAAAAGCTGACTTTCACTATCTTCATTATTTGCTGCAACTAATGTTTTTTTCTCGCCTGAAAAATTTTTTGATGTTTCCTCTATGGCCACTGACTTTTCTTGCTCCTCAATGAGGCCGTCAGAATCTTGCTTCTTGCCAAAATTTTCTCTAATTTTTTCGAGGATTTTTGAGCCAAACGCCTTTGAAAAGCTTGGTTTGTTGTCAATCTCAATCTCGATCTCTAGATCATTATTCTGAGGATGCATTAAATCCTTCGGATTAAGCATCGTTTTAGGGTCTAAAATAAGCGGTTTAATTGGCGATTTTTCTACTACAGAGTGGTTTAGCTCTATTGAATTTTTTATAACAAAAATCGCTTCCTCTGGTATAGGTGGCTCAGAATTCTTAATATCTTCACTACTTTCACTTAGGTTAGCAATAACTGGCGCAGGATCTGAAAGCTCCACCTCCATTTCATCATTGTTAAGCTCTGTCTCTTGTTCAGCATAGTGACTAGTATCCACTACAACTGGCGGTTCCAATTCAATGGTTGGTCCATTTTCGTCTTCGAAAACAAACTCATTTTCTTGCTCTAAAATTGGCTCATCTGAATTAAAAGAAGTCAAAAGAGACTCGCCATGCTTTTCTTGATGCTCGAGAAAATCTTTTGCATCTATCTCAAATTTTCTTCGTTCAATCGTGCTTTTTACTCGTTCAATCAAAGGCTCTAAAGGACTATATAACTCCTGCGCCTTGCGGTAGTATTCTTGCGCCACCTTGTCTTCACGCTGCATATGGCAGATTTGAGCAAAATAAAAAAAAGCAACTGCATCTTTTGGATTAAGCTGACAAGCCTTCGCGATATGCTCCTTAGCAAGAGCTGTATTACCCATTTGCATAAAGTAATACGCTGCTCGCGTCATCCTTCTAGACGGTCCACACAAAGTTGTGAAATGCTGTTGAACCATCATCGTATGCAAATTCATACAAACTTTATTTAAGGAATAAGGCTTAAAAACAAAACCACCAATACCGAGCTCAAATCCTTTCGCTAAATTACTCGACAACTCTTCTTCAAGGAGAAGTAAAATATTGGAGCTATCAATATCAATAATTGGAGCCAGCTGCTTGAGGAACTCTAAGCCATTCATATCAGACATATGAATGCCGACTATGGTCAAGTCTACTTTTGTTGACTTGTATATCCTGAGAGCATTTTCTCCAGAGTCTGTAATCTGTACTTGTTTAATCTTAAACTGACCAAGCAAAGATTTTAGACTTACTCGCTCATCATGAGTGCATCCGACAATAACTACTTGCTGGATAGTTTCTAATGCATAAAAACGCGTGGAAAAATTACTTGCTGGAATATCAAAAAGTTTAATAGCTTGTGGCGGAATTTCTTTATTTTGATCTGTTTCATTATCTGTTAGAGCAGCTCGCTCTAAATATTTGGCTATAATTTTAGAGTACTTAGGATCAAGTTCGCTTGCTTGATCAAAAGCAGCTAAAGCCTTTTCTTTATCTTTCTTAAGAGCAAAGATGCGCCCTACATCAAAATGTGTCTGAGCATTATCAACTCTTTTGAGAATCTCATCGTAATATCTCAAAGCAACGGTGGGTTGATCAGCCAACTCAAAAAAGGAGGCTGCAGCATCGTTCCATAGACAGTTTATATCTTGATTAAAAATAAAAAATTTGCCAAATCGCGACAAAAGCATCTGAGTCAAATTATCACCAGAAAATGGCTTTTTGATAAATCCACTTAGACCAAAAGGAATAAGGTCTGGTATCAATGAAAACTCATTATCAACATACATAATAAAAACGTGTGTTTGGCTTGTATACTCATTACTGCGCAGATTTTTTAAGAAATACTTTGCGTCAAGATCTCCAAGAATAGGGTCCATTATCACAAGATCACAACCTGTTTGCATAGCAAGAATCTCTTCTAATGCCGACTCCCCATGTCCTGTCGATTTCATGATAGTAAGACCAAGCTTCTTCAGCTTGGCTTGAACATCTGTTCTTAAGCCTGGGTTTTTTGCTAAAATTGCTGCTGTTTTGACGAAATTACTAATCGACACAATGAAACCCATCAGGTGATCATTACCCTGCCTTACTCATCGACAAACTATAGGATCTATTTAGACTTTCAAAATAATATGGGGGATTTGGCACAAATTGCTAAGAACTAGCTAGGATTACTTTATTTCTTTGACGGATGACTGAGAAACGAAACAGAAAGTCCTACTTCTAGACCCTTATCGTCTTTCATGAGAAAAGTTTGGTTCATCCTTGATTTTGTTTCTGAGCTTTTATAAGGCAGAGGAAAATACTGCACCTGCACTAACAGCTTATCATCTCGTAAAAAAAGATAATTCTTTTCGACTTTGTAAACCTGAATTTTTCCCTTAATCGCTACCTTTTCCTCAGTAAGGTTTAAAGCGCCCATAGTTTCGGCAACGATAGCACGGATATAATCGCCTTTAACTTGTAGCCTTGTTTCGCCCTTACCTTTGACAAAGGTTAAATAGCTCAGGGATTTAAGTGTGATGTCGCCAAAAGTAGCTATTTCTTTTTCTAGCTTTTTTTGTGCCTCCTCATTTTTTTGTCGCTCTAAATCAGAATCTTCAAGGCCAGTTAAAGTAAAACGAAAGTAATATTCGCTTGAACCAGAAGGATCATGACTACCAGACCGAAAGCTTGTAATCAAAATCTCATGGTCTAAAAGATCGTAGTTCATCCCTGGCTCAGCCTGTAAGGGCCAGATCCAAAACAATAAAAACCCGATAAAGCTTACCGACCATTTGACTCTAAGAAAAAGAGTTCTGGTTTTATGAGATAAGTTCATGTAATGATTTTACCATGCGTCCTTCCTGCTTGACAGAAAATCCAGCTTGAGTTAAATATGTCCATTAAAATAGCCGTCTTGGCCTTTGAGGAGAAGTAACTGTGCAAAACGTGGTTATGCAAGATTTCGAGACAGAGTACTGTCTTTTAAAAAGAACCATTCCAAGCTTCCGACCTGGTGATAGCTTAAAAGTAAGCTATCGAGTTGAAGATACAACAAAAAACGCCAAGGGCGCCATTGAAAAGAAGTTCAGACTACAGTCTTTTGAAGGCG
>CALBMD010000054.1 GCA_937896265.1 uncultured Pseudomonadota bacterium | reverse complement strand
AGGAAGATCTCCAAGGCATAGAAAAACCTAGAACCTAGCTTCTTAGATTCAATTAATTTTTAAAAACACGGGTCTTTCAACATCTTCGACCTCTACCTCCCCGTATAATTTTCCTGCTAACTGCTCCAACGCTCATCTGTGCCACAGATCTTGACCAACGCTAGGCTTTTTCTCATATCTTGCTCTAGTTTGCAGACTTCGCCTTCTTTGAAAAACCTAACAGGCGAGAAATTCTCGATATTTCTCGATAAGATCGCTGATTTAGTTTCTGAAACTCAAAAAGGCTAGACTCAATGAGGTACCGAAAGCAGGCGATTGGTAACGTCAGCTATAGCTTTCTCATTGAGTACTAGTTGCTTCAGATTTTTAGACTCTCCCATAAAGAAATTGTATTCCTGCTCTGTAAGCACCTCTCGCAGCCCCTCATTAGCAAATACTTCAATTTCTGCGGCAGAAAGCACCTGATCCCAGAGGTAAATGCAGCGAAGGGTTCGCAGAGCGAAAAAAACCTGAATTTCTAATAATATTTCCGATGCTTTTTGAAACGGGATGCGCCGCAATGTATTCACTGCTTCAGCAAGAGTAAGATTAGGGTTCACGTGCATCTCCTCAGGAAAACCAGCATACATCCACTCAAACCAGTCTTTATTTCCATGTCGCATAGTGGGCTCAGATGATAAAATAAGGCGCCAAAGAGCTAAGGTCCCTGTTCTAGGGGCTGTTGTTTTATGCCTGGCGATAAACTGCCACACTTCATATCGCAGTGTGGAACATTCTCCAAGACCGCCTGTAACTACTGAGTTTATAAGAGCAACAGAATCGATATCGCCAACTGCTTGTTGGGCCGCCTTCCAAAATATAGCTTCTGGCGCCTCGCAAACAGAAGGCCATGCTGGTTCTCGATCATACCCAACCTAAACAAAGAGTTTAGTGCTAAAATCTCATATCTTACCTTCTCCTCGCGAGTTTCTTCTGCATCAAGGTATCCTGTCCAAACACAGAAAAATGAGCAATTACAGAAGCCCTGAACGGACAGGGCTCGCAATCTCGATGATTTTGCGCCACTTGGTTAAAGGAATGACCCGTGGAATTAAAATTGAATTCATTAAGGAAAATTTGTCTTTACTAACAAAGATTCTCCAATGACAAATCTTATGTTACCTGATGAGTGCGTTTGCAGAATATACTTAAAACAATTGCCACTGTCAGTGATATAACAACAACATACAGCGCCGGAGCTTGAGGGGACTCTAGATAATAAAACAAACTCCAACATACAACCGGGGTGCTGCGCCCGATTAGTTCACTACCAAGAGCATAGCCAAAGCCAGTAATTAGATATTTAGTATTGCTGGTGAATAACTGATAGAACAATGGTTTTAAGGGAACTGTAAAAGCAACACCGACAATGACAATAAATACTCGAATTAAGATTACACCACCTAGACTGGCATAAAGTAAATAGCAAAAAAGAGGTACAATGGTAATTGCAAGCAAAGTTGCCCAAAAAGCCATCCAGCGGTAATAAGAAAATCGATCCGCGATGATGCCAAAAAACAAAAGTAGTAATGCATCGAATATTATCAAATAATTGTTGCAATGAAGCATTTCAACTTGGCTGATTTCTGGCAAAATATGCGGCACGAAACTATTCATAAAGACAAACGGTATAGCATACGTTACATAGCTTAAGCTTGAAAGCAATACCACCACAAATAAATTTCTCCATTCGGAAACCACAACTGAAAACGAAGTGGGAATGCTAGATTTCAAATCTTTATCGATTGCTAAAGTTGACCATCGAAGGATGAGAACCGGAAATGCCATTAGCCCACTCAACAAAAATGCTAACCGCCAGTATTGGCTTCCGGGCTGAGTAAGATGAATCCAAGTGGCTACCAATGATGCCAAACCAACGCCAATCATAGTTGAGAAAGCAAAGTAGCTACTGTCACGACCAAGATTTCGTTGATCGCAGAGCGATAAGAAATAAAGCGCTGCTATTGCAGACTCACCAGCGGCGAAAAGGCTTTGCAGCATCCGCAGTAGAGCGAGAAAAATGGCTGCCCATGGCCCTAAAAATTCATAAGTCGGTATTAGCCCCAGAACTGAAGTGGTGCCAGTCATGCCAATAAGAACCAAGACCAGAGTGTGTCTTGCTCCTAAGTTTATCGCCATTCGACCGAAAACTAAGGCCCCTAATGGTCGAGCAATAATTCCGAGAGAATTTAAACCATAAGCTAGGATAATTGCTACAATTTTATCTTCATTTGGGAAAAACAAGGGTGCTAAAAACGGCACTAGCAAAGAATAGATTGCCACATCATAGTGATCAATAGCATTGGCAATAATGCCTGAAATAAAAGCAGATCGAGATCGCTGCATTGCAATAAGTCTCCACTCTCCCTACGCTGGTATTATCCAGATCAGGTATTAAGAGTTAAGCACTACCACACAAGGTGAAGATGTGCTTTTTCAGCCCGAAG
>CALBMD010000053.1 GCA_937896265.1 uncultured Pseudomonadota bacterium | reverse complement strand
CCCTACACGACGCTCTTCCGATCTGGTAAGGATGGCGAGAGATACGGCAATTTTATTAAGACAAAAGACATCTTAGGGAAAATGCAAAGCGAAAAAGATTTTGATTGCCTTTTTGTCTTAAATAACTTGGGGATTGAATCTGTATCAGCTTTCAAATCAACCATCGATGATTTTCATGGGATAGAACGCCTTAGAAACATTGAGCTATATGACGCCTTAAAAGTCGAAGTGTTAAAAGCCAATGCTATTGCTGAAAAATCCTCATCTAAAAAACCTTATTATATCGGGCATATTCACATTGGAGCAAATTTCCACCCTATCATAGCAAAAGAGATGGAAGAGATTACCGAGTCTGTTGCAGTGGCTGGGTCTACTATGATTTTAAATAGCGGCTGTGCAGGTATCCTAGCTGCTATTAAGCTTGCTGAGAGGTTGATAGATTCGAATGGTTTTGGAGATGTTCTAATCACTGGTGAAAACAATATGTTACCCTTCGCCTACAATAGAAGACTATCTTACGCTACTAGAAAAAATCTCAATCAATGGCTTTGGCCAGCTATATTTGGCGAAGGAGTTGCCGCTATGGTGGTAGGCTCTCGAGCAAAGAAAGGATCTTGGCGACTTCAATTAGGGAACATGCAGAAAGTTGCAAATGAATACCGTGTTAAAGAAAGCATTCTAGACCATGGACGATATGGGATGGAGATTAGAGCAAAAGAAGTACGAGAAACTTTTGAAAAAGGGATTAGCTCCTGTCTAGGTTCTTATGATCTCAACGATGCTTTCAAGGTATTGATTCATGAATCAAACCCTAAGATTGTAAAAAACATTCTGAATAAATTCCAAGTAGACCTAGCAAAAAGCTTCTCTATCAGTGCATTTACTGGATCGTTAGCTTGTGTTTCTGGCTTTACTCTTCTGGAGCATGCCTTTATCAGCTCTGCAATTGAAAAGCCTTCTGGCGATATTATACTGGCTCTTATTGGTGAAACTGGCAACTCGGTATCTGCTGGTTCCTTGCGCCTTAGCCAAAGCCACAAAGAAGACAGCACTAAGTACCCGGTCCCAGCTGCTGTAAGAGATCAGCTTTTAAAAGATTTAACAGCCAGATTTCAAGAAAATTTTTGATACCTTCGGAAGCGGCACGGAGCTGGAAGTTGACCTTTTGCTACATTTTAACCTGAGCAGAACATGAAGTCCATTTAGCATAGATAAAGTCTTCTTGAATAGTCTAATGGAAGAATCGCATATCTTCCAGCAACATCGACAAGGATATTTACTCAGTACTAGCTACCTGCTCCGTGCTGGCTACCTGCTAGCGCCCTTAACAGCAAATTATCTTTTTATTTCAGTGTAATCCATCCAGCTGGCTCAGTGTCTATCACATATATTTAAGTTTCTATTTTGGAAACAGCTCTTTCCAAGAAATTTATTGATCGTATCTTCTATTTTTTAGTACCATCCCCACAATTTAAACTTTTCATGAATCCTTGGTTGAGACCACTAAAATCAACTGGTAATTTTTACACTAAATCTATTCTACTAAATTTAAAGGAATTAAACGTGAGAAGAAGAATATTATTACACTTGTTTTTAACCTCTTTAGCTATCATTAGCGGTATAGCAGCTAAAGCCACGATGGTTAATGACATTAAAAGGCTTGTTGAGCAAGCTGAATTAAGAAAAGACGCAGTCAAGGACTTAGCTGATGCTATTTTAAATCTTGATCCAGATATTGATTCTGCCCAAGAGATTTTAGACTATATAACTGATAACCATGAGAAGCTGGCCAGCACTTTCCTTCGCCGAATGATCTTTGATACATATAATATCTTTATAGATCATGATCTAGATAATGGTCCTGAATTAGAAATGGCGCATTGGCGAAATTTTTGGGCTGTTTTTTTCAGCGCTTATAATGATTTGAGTGCTGTTAGAAACATAATTTCCAAGGTGGGAGATAAGACAGTTATAAAATCTAAGGACACAGTTAGATCAAACAGCTTGGAGAGTGTTATAAACTGGATGAGCAGAACTTATGATAAAAACGTCTACGAAATAACTTTTCGTAAGTTTATTCGTCAAATTTTCCAGCATCAAAATGCTTTGATCCCGTTTAATGAGCGCTTTCAACGCTTAAGACCTGAAGAGCGGGAAAGGTATCATCCTGCTGTTAACAATGCCTTAGCCTTACAACAATTTATAAGATATCAGTGCAAAAAATATTTTAACAGTGAATTGCTCGATGCTCTCCTGCTAAACCCAGGTCCTGGCCAGCATGGTTATAGGATTAAACATTTTCTTTTGGATTCTGTGGATCATGGGGGTGCTGGCATCAGCTTACATGACTGGAACAAGGCTGTGGGTATGGTTAGATCTAATGGCTATGAGCTAAAACACCTGTATGAGGTTTTGGATCAAGCCCATATGGCTATAATGCAAACTGGCACTCCTTCTCATAATAAAGATAAATGTTGGCGTGCTACTGATCGAACTTGGAAAGTAGCTATAACTAAATCAGTGCCCCAAGGTGTGCAATGGTTAAATAGATTTGCCCTCTTTTTGCCTCTAGATGGAACAGGAGGGGAGGCCTTTATCCTTCGGAACAAACTATTAAATGTTTTTGCCTCAGCATTGATGTTGCGTAGCTCAGATCTAAAAGAAAACAGAAAAACTGCTTTAAAAGATGTTCTTAGCGCACTTCCACAGGGCGATGATGAGGATCTTGAAAGTAGTCTTCAAGAAATTAAAACTATAGTTCAGAGTTCTTATCTCAAAAAAAATCTTGAGACTAATCCATTGGCTCAAGCTTTAATGGTGGCCGATGCACACCGTCAAATTCTCCTTTCCCTTTTATCGATAAAGAATCCGAGACTTAACAAAAATGCAGCAGCTAAAAAATTGCCTGTCGAGCTTTTTAGATTAGTTGGAGAAATGCTAATAGGTAATCGTAATTAGCAGAAATGCTGAAGCTTATAGCTCTTTCGCAACAATCTTGGACGAGGCCGAAAAAGGAATCGTTAAAAGAAATGACGAAAAAAAGCGTCCTATGAACTTGTTTGCAATCACATACCAACCAGCAACGCCGTCCCTGCATCACCAATGTTGATGCCGTCGTCAAAGAATAATTCGAAACCAAACCTGTATCTTAAATACATCATCATACCGATGATGATGTGCAATTCTTCAACGCTTGACGTGCAAACAAGTTTATTGACAGATCAAGATCAAGGCTGTTATACAAACCCCATTTCAGGCCCCCTAGAAAAAAGAGGTTGTTATGATGGTAAAAATCATCATTTTGGCTATAGCCTTACTGATGGCTAACCCAGGTTACTGCAAAGCAGATGGCCTAAAGATTAGGTTACAAATTGAACAATTGCAGCTAGATGGCTCATCCATAGCGGTTGATCAAGACATCTACTTGGAAGCTAAGCCACAATGGCTTTCAGCAGAAGATCCTAAAAAGAGAACGGAGCTTGCACGTTGGTTAAAGAATTTAGTTAAAACCCATACTGGCATAGTACTTATTATAAATCCTTTCAAACCAGACTTTGACGCTCTTAAGGACTCTAAAAAATATTATCTTCTTAAGAGCATTGAGATGCCTCGGTCGGAGGCTGAATTACAAGAAATAGATGAACCAACCTTAATTGTCACTGTCCTTGAGCGCAACAACTCTCGCTTTTATCGTTTTGTATCTATGCTTGTTAATGTTCACTTAGTTTACGTTATTGGCAGCATATTTTACGATACTATCAAAAAGTTGAAAGCAGAAGTTATTGCAGCTAATAATGCTAAAAAATTACCAGCATTAGTGAAAAATTTAATCGATCTTAATGATAACCGGTTTCAAAATAACGGATCGTTATTCACCGGCTGCTCTTGTTTTATATGCCTTGAGAAGGGCTCCACAAGTTCTGATGACAAAAAGATTTTATTTCCTTGCCAGCTTGCAGCAAAAAACCCAACTTCTTTTATTCATAAAAAATGCTTAAATGACAATATTAAAAATGGGTACACACAATGTCTCAACTGCCAGAAAGAACTTAGTCAATGCTACCAAGATAACGAATATAAATTTCGTGACAAGATAGCAAATCCCAACTAGCCTATGATTAATTTTTTAAAGATCTAGCTCCGCGTGGCTTTTCATTGATCCTTTCTTTTTCTATACCTACGCTTTTTTAGTTGAGTTAGCGGCACGGAGCAGAAGAGATAGCGATCTTATGACCTATTGTAACTAAAAAGCAAAGCTAGGTTGCTTATTCTAGAGAAATTGATAGCCTGACGTGGGCCTTTTCGTCCTTATTATCATAAATAATTCAGCGGAGATCTGTCGTGCGCAACATTATTGGGCTTTTGTGTATATTAACCTATTCCAACTTGCTGGCTGATGAAGCAGATAAGTTGTACTCTAAAACCAAACCCTCAATCGCAGTTATCACCTCTAGTTGCGGCATCTGCGCTGCTGTCAAGGTGGCAGATGATTTGCTTCTCAC
>CALBMD010000052.1 GCA_937896265.1 uncultured Pseudomonadota bacterium | reverse complement strand
AAATCTGCTTAGCTGCATGCAGCCTATATTCTTTATTAAAATCTAATAAGGAGGGAGCCCAGGGGGGAAACATCCTCCGGCGCAGGGGTTTGGGGAGCGCGCAGCTCTCCAAAACACCGTCTTATGTCAGGCTGCTCTTACAAACTAGCTCTTAAAAAACTTGCTAGAAACTATCTATGATGGTAACCACAATTGCATGGCTAAGCCCCTAAATCCGCGGAGTAGTGCTAACTCAAAGCCAGGCAGTTTTTATACCTTTGCACCCCTCAATTCTCCATCTAAACTAATTACAGCGCCTAAAATTCACGCTATTCCTGGAATCATTAGTCATGCCCAGAGATTTTCGGAAAGAAGCTGATACATCATTTAAAGCCTGGCACACACGTACGTCACGCATTGCTAAGCTTCTAGATGCCAATCAGATCGATAAAGCCCTCTCTCTTTGCAGCAAGCAAAGAGCTGCTTTCGCCAATTTTCGAGCTCTATATCCGCTAGTTCTAGAAACTAATCCTTTATGGCTTGAGCATGCCCACGAAATTCTTGCGTTAAATGACAGCATTCAACAAAAGCTAAGTAGCCTGTATCAAGCTAGCGAGGTTAGCCTGGCAAATATCCGAAAAGAGAAGGCTAGAATTGTACGTTTTCATTCTAGAACAGATGGACAAGGGCATTCCTCTCGAACATTGGTTGCCCATATCTAGAAGAGGAGAAAATTTTAGTGGGAAGCAAAAAGCAAGGTGCTCATAAGATTGCCATCGTCTTTGGAGCCATTCCCAATATCGACGAAATCGATCAGCTTGAAGCTCTAAATCACCGCTATGATATTGCTATTATTGCCTCAGAGACTGTGATCTCCTTTCTCTCCCAAAATGTTGAAGGTAAAGAAATTAATTGTGTCGTCTTACCTGAACATGACGAAAATCCTTCTTTTCTGCCTGGACTGGAAGAAGTGCTAGCCAGCTACGATGTTGTTATCGTCAAGGAGCGTATCGGCATCTATGCTTTTCAGGCTGTGAAGGCAAAATGGCGTCACAAGTTCCGTCTTTTTACTTGGGTAGATAATCTAAAGCCCTTCCCAAGCGAGGATCTAAAACGCCTACGCACGATCCGATTGGAGCTTGACCAATCAACAGATGGTTATATCGTCCAAACACAGGATGCCAAAAGAGCATTGATGATCGAAGGCATTCCAGCCAGTATGATCTATATGCTTGCCCCATATACTCGCCAAAAGAGCGTTCTTAAGAAAAATGAAGATAGGTTTATAGCTAAAGAAAAGCTAGGCTACAAACACTCTGATTGGATCATCCTGCACGATGGCCCTATCGAGTGGGAAGAAAACATCTTAGAGCTGTTAACAGCTATCAAGATCCTCAAAGATGAAGATCGCTCCTTAGCTCATCGATTGCACCTGGCGCTATGCGGGGTTGGTAACTTTACTGCAGAAATTAAGAAATATGCCCGCCTCCTTGGGATTGATGAACAAATACGATTCCACCAATCCAATTTCGAAAATCTGCAAACCCTTATCCAAGCAGCAGACTGCTTTTATATCAGCCAACTACCATCAAAAGACCGTCTTGATGGCGATCCCTTCCGATTGATTCGGCCCATGACTTACAAAAAACCTATCTTGGCTTCAAGATCGAGCATAGTCGAAGAAATTATCGGCAAGCACCGCATTGATTTTTGTCTGGGGTCCCCTCTTTCTTTAGCTAAAGCCTGCAAAAAGGCTATGGTTTCCCAATCTCTTACCAAAGATATTGCGGCAAAAAACTTTCAGAAAGTACAAAAGATTTACCAACTAAGCAAATTCAAGGCAAATTGGGAAGAAATGCTCAATCTTGCTATGGCTAAAGCTCTTGTTGAAGAGAGTGCTCCCATTAGTCAAAAGGTTTTGCAAGCAGAAAGTAGATTTGTCACAAAACAGTATCTTGAAGCTATCCAAATTATCGAAGATATTTTCAAACGCAAGGACCTGCCTCGCCATCATAAATCCAATCTCTACCGAATGATCGGTGATTCTTTCACGAAATTAGGTGATTCAGAATCGGGAAAACAAGCCTATATCCAAGCACTTGAAATTGACCCTTATTTTGCTAAAGCCCACATAGGCCTTGGTACTATTAGTCTAACCAAAGATAAATACGATATCGCCGTCATCCATTTCCAAAAAGCTGTTAGTTTTAGTCCACGCGATGAAATGGCTAGCCTTGGTTTAGGACTAGCCTTCCAAGGCCTAGGAGCCTATCAAGAAGCCAACAAATGGATATTAAAATCCCTTGAGATTGACCCTGATAACTTAGCGGGTCTCTATGCTCTAGTTAAACTTGCTAGCCAGCTTGGCACTTTTGCTGATACCGAGAAAGCCTTAGCAACCTATTTACTCCATCACCCTGATGAAGCAAATTTATCGTTTGCTTTAGCTGGTATTCAATTTGAACAAAAGCGCTATGAAGACACTATTAAACTACTAGAGCCATTGACCCTAAAAAACCCAAAAGATGAAAGGGTTACTACTATGATTGAGAGAGCAAAACAAGAGCTCACTAAACAGCGACATAGATTTGTTGGATAGTTTTAAAAAATAAAGGAAACTTTATGTTAAAAAAGATTTATATCAACAAAAAAGAAATTCCTGTTCCCGTTCCTCTCAAAGATCTTGCTACAGCTGTTTTATGGGCAACTCAGACTTTTTTGAAGAAAGATGAAGTCATCACCAGCATCTTCTTGGGAGATAAAGACTATACTGAAGCAAATGATACTAAACTAGCACAAGTCAATTTGACAGCAAGCTCGCGGCTCTCTATCAATAAAGAAAGCCCCCAAGAAATTTCAATGCAAACCCTAGATACGATCCGTGATCTTGCTCATAACATTCAAAAAATGCTTAAATTTGTTGTTCTTCGCACTTGGGAAGCGGGAGACGCTGTCGAAGCCAAAGAAATAGATATTATCAGAAACGACATTGATTTATTGCTTAATCTTGTTACTCATTTAAACGGCATTCTAAATAAACACCATCAAGCTCTGTCACCCATTAATGGCCTTCATGTCATGCTAAAAAGCTACCAAAAAGAATTAGTAAGCGCTTTTCAAGCGAAGAACTACAAAGCCTGTAGCAAGCTTTTTGTCACCCGTTATGAAGAACTGCTTCGAGATCTAACTGTTGAAAGTGAAGATCTACAGCTGCGTATTATGGCAAATGGTCTAAGCGAGTTACAAAATCCACTTATGGTGGAACAAAAATAAAGAAGTGGTATCTTGACAAAAAAAGCGGATATTGAAAGCGCTATTATCCAAAGCAAACGCATGGACATCCGTGAAGCCTTACGCGATGTCCTAAAGCGCTATAGCGTCAATGTTATCCATACTTGCACCAGCGCTGAACAAGCTATTGATTTAATTAATGCTAATGAAAAGGCTTTGCTTGTTATTGATTGGGACATTGGTTTTGACATCATTACAAAAACCCTTGATGTAGCAAGACAGCGGCATAAAATTTTTACAAGACCCATTATCTTGTTCACCAAAACAACAACTCCTGAGGTGCTAGGAACAGCTTACGAGTATCACATCAATAAGGTTTATACTGGCGATATCTCCATCAACCGGATTCGTGAGATCTTGGATAAGATGGTTGAAGATGACAA
>CALBMD010000051.1 GCA_937896265.1 uncultured Pseudomonadota bacterium | reverse complement strand
CCCAGAACACCGTCTTATGCCAGGCTGCTATTACAAACTAACTCTTAAAAACTTGCTAGAAATTAATTACAAATTTCTTTCAGACCTGGCGTGGATTTCAAATCGACTTTTCAATTGAATGCTCCCTAAAAACTTTTTTCATCGCTTCCATTTCCCGTTGAATAATATTGCGATTTTCGAGCACCAGATCATCGGGACTTGTGTCCTTACGAGTGTAGTTTTTATCGACTTCAACAATCCCTCGACTCAAGCGATTCTCATTGACCTCAGGAAAATATTCAAGCATGTGCTCACGATGTAAAATATCATCACGATAAGGAAATGGCATATAAAAAGGACTATAGTAAAGGCCTGCTGCCCAGGAATAGATTTGAACTCGCTGACGCTCTTTAGGTAAAGATATATGTGATTTAAAGCGAATTACCCGACCGATAATCTGCTCTTCCATAGCATTGGTAAGAATTGGCTCTAAAAGATGTAGTTGATCGGTGCCATTTAATGATACTCCTTCAGTAATATCAGGATGCAGCATCAATATCTTAATTTTCCCTTTATTATAGTCATTAAGCATCTTCACTTGCTGCTTAACTTCCATATTTGGCGTAAATATCTGATACTGACCTTTATATTTTGTCTTTTCTAAATGACTAGCAAAAGCAAGAATTCCTGTCTCATAATAGTTAGAATAGATTACCACTGGCCCTTGGCTTTTATCTATTACAGAGACAACTTCTATCAACTTAGCAGAAGGTTGTCCATCAACTGCAAGATTACCAATCTGGCGCCCAGCACCAGAGATAGTGGACAAGCGCCATTGTATATTCGAATTCACCACATTTATTGCATCGGCGCTAACATGAGGCAGTTGCCCACTGTACACCTCTTGCAGTTCTGATGCATTAAGTGAGTTGTTAGCAAAACGAAAAAACAAGCGCACTTGCCCCTCGTTATATGTAGTTTCTCTCGCATAAAATTCTCGACGAGGAAAATTGCTATCCTCTATCATATTTGTTTCATAGTAAGAAACGAATTGACGACTATCTTTTGAAATCTTTTCAGCATCAAATTCTCGTAATCTATCACCTTCAAGAGGCATTGAACGGCGAGCTATTGGTACGGCTGTAACACTAGCAATGAGAAGAGCTGCCGTCGTAGATGCTGGCAGCGTTAACAACGAAACCAAACCTATTAAGATAGGAGGCGCCAACATATCAGTCCATTTACTTTCAAGAAAATAACCTCGAAGCCACGAACGAGCGCCCATGACCTTAGTGTAGTTCTGCCGAAATTCATGATCTGAAAGAGCAAGTAAGTCACTTGCACTCACCATGTTCAATATATAAGCAATATCAGAAGATTTGGTAAAAATTGGCGTTCCAGTCAAACCCAGAATACGTTTTCCTTCACGCAGCTTTAGATAGAGCTGAGCAAACTTCAGATCACCACCGGCACCAAACTGACGAATTTTCGCAACTAACTGATGTATTTCATCAATAATAACGATACTTTTAGTAAGATCCATCTTAGCAAGAAAATCTGGCGCTTCCTCAAGACTAACCATCAGATAGCGAGAGCTATTACTAACACCAAATTTTTCCATCTGTATTTCCCAGTTGGCTTTTAAAAAACTGGGAAGCACGATGACAACAGGGGTCTTAGGTTCTGTTTCGCAAAATGCTAAAGCAAGGAATGTTTTTCCTGAACCTAAAGAGTGATCAATCAATAAACCACGAATCTTAGGGTTTTTAACGAGAAAGTCCACGACATAGCGCTGGTGATCAAGAAGAGTGATTTTATTTTTTAACGCTACAACGCTAAAGCTGGAAATAAAAATTGCTAGAAAAATAAAGCGCAACAAAAAAATCTCCTTTTCCCCTTGAGGTTAAAAAACCCTCAAGCTAGTATTCATAGCTACAAGTAAATTCGTCAAGAACTAGTAGAGGTTAGCATGCGTTTATGGCAAGTAATACTTATATTTTTTACAGTCAGCTTCTCCATTTTTGCCAAAGCGCAGTGGACTTATTTGGGAGGAAAAAAACAAACAAAATATTTGCTCAGCGTCGACAAAGATGCAACAGAAAAAAACGCTGATTACTACACTGTAGCATACCACGTGCCTTTAAATAAGGTATTCATTGGCGCTACGCGAATAGATATTGATAATTCTAAAGAGTACTTAGCATACTCACTCTCTCTTGGCCTTGGTTTAAAACAAGACCTTGGCAAAGGGTTTGAGATAAGTAGCTGCTTCTTTGGAGGCGTTACATCTGCAAGCACCAATGCTATTGTTGATTTTGTCGAAATGAAAGAAAAAAACGACTCTTCCTCAGAAGAAAGTGTATGGGCTAGTAGCGAAGGTGGCCCCTCAGGCTTTTCTTATGGACCTGAAATAAATCTTACTTACCGCATCAATAAATGGTTGGGGATTTCTCTTATCAAGCAATACACAATTAGTAAAATATTTGAAAAAATTAGTGTCACTCGTTGGGAAAAAGGCAGCAGCAGTTTCGATCGTCAAACAAAGAGTATGAAAAAATCTTTAACCGTCACACGGCAACCCGTGTACTTTTCTATAAGTAGTAGCTATCTATAATAAACTGCTTCTAGCTGGTATTACTTTATTTGATTGAAATGGGCTCTTAACTCTTCCTTCTGGGATTCTAACATCTTTTGAAGAATATTTTTCTCCTTCATATCTAGCTGCGTTAAAGATAGTGCATTACTTTTGCCTACAATAGTACCAGTAATGGTATCAGTGCCATTGGTTAAAGTATATGTAGGCGCTGTTTTTTCATCCTTATAGGTTACTTTTCCCGTCCAATTATTATAAATGACATCAAAGTAGCCGCCAGCATACCAACGACCTTTCTTCGAAAGGAGATTCACTTTCTCATGCGATGTAAATTCTTCTGAAGAATATAAAACATCTGAGGATCCAGATTTCGTTGTTGTTGTTTTTGTTTTTGATATAGAAAAGCAACCAGCATCATCAGTAACTGTATTACCTGTTATTTTAGCAGTGCAAGGAGTCATATCCTTTTTGCTATTGCTAGATCTTATTATCATATCCATTGTATAAGGGGTATTATTCTGTACAAACCCAATTTTAGCTGTAGTCTGCATAACAAATAGATTTGCAACAGAAGATGTGCAAGGGCTCTCAAGATCAGTGGACTCGCCAAAAGTCTTACCATCAAACCCAGAAAGATCATCATCTTGGCTACAGCTTATCATTATCACCAAACGTACTTCACCTGCAACTGGTTCAGCATCTTGCAAAGATTCTTTAAAACACTCTACTATATCTATAGTTGTGCTAACACCCATGGTATTACCCTTAGCTGAAAAAACAACCTTATCAAGCTTTTTATCGAAACACTCTTTATTGCCCTTTTCGTTTCCTGCCTCGTCAATATACTTAGAATTACTCTCGATTGTTGATTTAACCTTCTTTTTATCAATTTTTTCGACATTAGCTCCACTCTTCAAATCATCTGCAACAAGGAACGACTCGAAATTTAGACTATTTTCCGCCCTATCCTCACCAGTCCCAGAGCTTTTCTGTTGGCATGCCCACAATATTAAACACAAAAATATTCCAATAAAGCTCAGGCTATTACCTTTTACAAATTGCATTTTATGCTCCCTTTAA
>CALBMD010000050.1 GCA_937896265.1 uncultured Pseudomonadota bacterium | reverse complement strand
GCACAGGCTCAACAGGCACAGGCTCAACAGGCACAGGCTCAACAGGCACAGGCTCTGGTAGCGGTGCTCAGACAACAACATGTTCACCTTCCAAAGTCGCAGTTGATCAATCCTTGCTGCAAAACACCATCTGCATTAATCAGTATCGCGCCGACACAGTGAAAAAAGAAATTACTCGCCTCCTAAACGGTGGCTCGCTTAATAATAACTTTGATGTCGATAGAGGGAGTACATGTCGTTAACCCCCCCCAAATCAGCTAAAGTCTTTATCTCCCACAAGGGTGAGACCAAGCTTTATGAAATGCGAGCTGGCCTTGGGTTACAGGCTCTTTCAGCTCGCGCTTTAACTCCAATAGAGTATGACTGCAAAAAAGCCGACTGTGGTATTTGCGTCCTTAGAGTTAAAAAAGGTGGAGAAAATTTAAGCCCCCCCCAAGCAGCGGAACTCGATTTCCTCAAAGCTATGCGAGCAGAACCAGATGAACGATTAGCTTGCCAATGTCGCATTCTAGGAGATGTTGAAATAGAAGTTGAATTCTAGAGTGTATATAGAATGAGCCTTAGGCCGACTAAAATAGTGGCTATGGCTAAACCACGAATAATTACTGTTCCATCAATCCGATGCGACAGTTTAGCCCCTAACTGAGCTCCAAGAACTGCCCCGCAAGCAAGCAGGAGAGTTTGCTGCTCCAGACCTTTGTAGTCAGCAGAGAAAAGATGCTCTAAGACTGCTGTTAAACTGGTACCAGCTAATACAAAATGTGATGTTGCTGTCGCGACATGCACAGGAAAACTTAAGAGGTAGATAAGAGCAGGCACATGAATAATGCCGCCGCCAATACCCAAACAACTTGATATAAAACCAACAAAAGCGCTCAAGAGCATGCCTATTCTTCTCTTCTGCACTAATGTTGCATGGCTTTCATGTGGAACAGGTGCAGGATGGCGAACTCGCCACAAGAGAAAAAGAGCGATACAAATCAAAGTAATACCAGCAAGACGATCAAAAACAAGCCTAGTGATGTAGCTTGTTACATGGGCTCCTAAAAGAGCGCCTGGAAAGGCAGAAGCAAGAAACCTCCATCCTGAGGCATAGTCAATACGCCGTAGACGTCCATATGCCAAAGATCCCGAGGCAGCGTTAGCAAGAACAACGGCCATGGAAATGGCTGTGATACGCTCAGCTGTCTCATTCGGAAAGACATGGAGTAAGATGGGGATAAGAAGAAACCCTCCCCCCGCACCAATCATGGTGCCGATACAACCAATGGTGAGTCCTAAAATAGCCCAGCCAACGATCGCTTCCACCAAAACCCCTCTTACAGCAAGATAGCCTGCTTCTCGCCACTTCGGCCAAAAGCGCGCTCACTTTTCATAAACAATGTGGTATAACTATTATCATAGCGAATGTATTTATTGTGTCCTTGAATACGGCCTGATTTTTCAGCGACAACAATCTTCTTCAAGTCACTATAATCATATAAGCCATGACCTTCCAAGGGAATACTTTCTATAGCTTGAGCTACTCGAGGGCATAAATTACTTTGTTTTAGCTCCTGAGCAAAAGATTGAAGATCTTTTGCACCTGACTTTTGCAAGAGCTTGTTCATACGCGGTCCTGGCTTATCTGCATCTATCTCTGCAAGAAGCTGCAGTGTTTTCTTGAGTTTATCTTTAACTATTTGCCGCTGGCTAATAATGATCGGTCCAGAAATTGGCGCAAATACTCCTTTAGCGACAAAGTAGAAACCCTGCGCGATAGTTGAAATGGAAATGATTTCAACAGCTATTGTTTCTTTATAATTACCAGTAAACAGAATTGCTGGCGCTAGCACTGCCCCAACTGAACCACCAGCGATAAAACCAGCTCCAAGCAAAGGTGCCCAGACAAGGCTAGTACCAGCATTTATCTGATGTCGACTAGCTCTAGTAATAGCTGCCTCATAAAAGCGACTACAAGGATGCCCTGAAAGATGATTTGAACATAGCAATACTACTGCGATCATGTGAAGATAACGCATTGTTGCCTCATATTTAGATAATGATGGATCTTTCTATAGATGCTTAACACAGTTAAAGAAGAGTCAGCAAGGATAGCTCTGAAGAAAAAAGTCTAAACCGCTTTTAGCATGTCTAACTTTTCTTTTGCCTTGTCATAATCTGGTTTAATTTCCAGACATTTTTTCAGGATAGCTTGTGCTTCTTTTAGGTTTTCAGGCTTCTTTAAATTTATATGAGCAATTGCAATATTGTAGAGGATACGATAAAGCTCCTTGGAGTTCGGAATCAGACGCACCGCGCGTTGATATTCAGAAATGGCTTTCTCAAACTCATTCTGCTTGGAAAAAATCACACCTTTGTTATTAAAGTATTTGATTAGTTCTAAGGGAGTAGAAGTTTGAGCGCAAAAATCCCTAGCTAAATCAGCAAACCCCGCCTCATCAAGCAGCTGATAAAAGCCAAATTTCATATCTGGCTTATCCGGATTTAAATCTATCATCTGCTGCATCTTTTCAATGGATTCTTTGGGCAACTTGAGATCTAGATAGAGTTTGATCATATCATTGACGCGATCAAAATTATTAGGTGCTGTTTTATCTGCAATCTCATAATACTTCTGTGCTTGCTCAAAATTACCTTCTTTTAGATGAACTTTAGCTAAAAGATTGAGGTATGACATATTGCTTTGATCTTTGAGAACAAGCTTTTGCAAGAGCTCTTTGGCGTCAGAAAAACTTTCTGTATCGACTAATAACTTGGCATAGGTCAAAACACCTTTTTCTCCTAGAGAAAGAAGCGTTTCTTTTCCTATTTTAAGAGCTTTGTCGGGTTTACCAATATGCAGAAAATTATCGATTTTCTTTGTAACTTCAGCGAGAGTCTCTTGGCTTTTGCGCGAAGACTCTGCTTTTTGCATCGCTACAAGAAGCTGAGGGACCTTAAAGGGCTTTGCCAAATTTTGAATCTCACCCAGCTCATTATTGAGATTTTGTTGAGCTGCAGAAAGGCCTTTGCCACTAGCCATAGCAAAAGGCGTTGTACGCTTACCCTCAATCTCATGCTCTCGCCACTTTTGAATCAAAGAACTAGCAGGCATAAGATCGGAAGAGCGTCGTGTAGGGAAAG
>CALBMD010000049.1 GCA_937896265.1 uncultured Pseudomonadota bacterium | reverse complement strand
ACCTTAGCAAAGTTTTTACTAATACGATTTTGCTCTTTAACCTCAAGAGGAAAAACAGAACCTGTGGTCACTAAAACTGGGGTAGAAACAGGAGACGCTAGTGGCAGTGGCATCGACGGTAGTCTTTTCCAACTAGAGCATATTCTTTGGGTCTCAAGAAAGTCATTAAAGTTCTTTCTTACACTTCGATTTGCCTCTAATACGTCACAATATAGCGGTAATGCCCCAGAAAGGGTTAACGCGAATACATTTGACTCCTTCTCCCTTGCTGCTTGCAGTTGCTGCCTCCAAGTATCGCCACCTTGAAAGCCATGCAAACGAATATAAAGATCATCGATTTCGTTGCTAAGTTTCAAGCGATTGCCAATGTAGTCAATAATATCTTCTTTAAGGGCAGTATTTTCTGTCAACTTTTGAGGTAAGTTTCTCCCCAAAGGTCCTACAATTTGCTTACAATAAGTATCCTTATTACAAATATTATCCATTTCAACTAAACTATCCATCACTCGCTTTTGCGCATTTGCTTTCGTGAGAGCTAACCGGCGTTCATCTGTAGTCAAAGCGACAGCATGAAGCCGTTCAGGGGCCATAGCTGCGAGATTTTCTATGATATAATCACCCATTGCTGACTGAGATATAAAATAGAACTTTGTAACACCGATAGCTTGAGTCACATGAAGGATGTCTTTTGTTACCTGATTCATATTAAGAGTATCGATAGGAAAGCGAGCTCGCCAGTCATCAGCACATTTTTTTACACTTTTTTCCACAGAATCAGCAGCAGAAGCTTGGCAATGGATATAAGGATCCGAGAAGCTGCCTCCGCGAGTTTCGACAACAAGGACTCCAAAAGCGTCAATGAGATTATTCCATAGGCTTGCCTTTGATAAGAATTCTTCAATGGCAGTCTCTTGCTCGATATCCGAAAAAATAACAGGGTCTACAATCTTTGGGTTTTTAAGAAAATTAGCAGGTGGGAAATAGATATAAGTTAGACCGACTGTTTTTTCTGAGTCATCTCCCATAGGAGCTTGAACTTTGCCACAGTAAAAAGTCCGCGTTGGTTTACCTTGGTTTTTGTGCGCATAGAAAGCCATCAATTTCGTATCACAGTCAACTATAGATTCACCAAGTAACTCTATTTGTTTATTAATATCTGGAGGATTTGCCGTCTCTTTTTTATTTTTGCGAGCACTGACACAGGCAGAGAGAATAAAAACCATAAAAAGAAGTTGCTTCATTGAAGAGATTCCTTGCTGGTGTTCTCCCCATTATAACCCAGATCCGAATTTCTAGTTGTGTGCAGCGATGCGAAGCTAGTCCCCTTGCGAGGCGTTGCTTTTTCGTCGCGAAATCCTCAAGTACATTGCGGTTTCGCTCCTCCTCGCACCTTGCACCCAAAAATTTCACTTCTCGGTTATAACACGTTACTCGACTAGCAAAGGAGTGATGTCTTGTTTGAAAACACTTTCATCATTGGGCTGGCTTATCCAAGCGTATATACGATACGGCGCCACCACAGCAGCGAGCTGTTTGCCATCTGGAAGAGAGGCTCGATAATAATGTAAGGACTTACCCTGATGGGAAAGAACCTCGTGATCAAGATGGGCATCAAACTTACCACCTTCTCTCTCCACTAGAATGCGAACTTTAAGTTCATCAAAACCAGATTCAGAAAAGCCAACAGCTTTGAAGACCGAACCCTTATCATTGGTATAGCGCATATCGTCTTCCTTCAGACCAAGCTCACTGGCTCTAGAAAGGTGTTTTGAAGTTCGGTAGCCGTCTTGTAAAAACCAATCTTTATCGTCGAAATTGCAGCTAGCAGGAAGCTTTGCCTGTGGATTTTCAAAAAATGCTTCGACTGCTGGCATCACACAGCGATCTGCGACAACACCATGCCCTCCGCCATAGAGGACAAGATCATGTGTAAGATCAAAGTCTAGTTGTGCTTTTTTTGCATTAGCATGAGGTGTTGCTGGATCAACAGAACCAGACAATAAGAGCACAGGTACCTTACGGCTAGCAGGGGTAATCGGCGTCTCTGGTATATAGCTACTATTAGGCAGAACATCTTGGCAATCACGGGCTATACCCTTAATCAAATCAGCTTGCAAAGGATTGAGCTTGCTCGTATCTGCACCATCCTTTGCAAAGATATGACAGATTATGAAAACGAAAGTCATCTCCTTAAAGCTTTCAATTGCTCCTTCTGAATAATGTGAGGATGATACAGCCCCTTTTTTTAATCCGTCATAACCAACGATATAGTTATATCGAAAATTATCTACTAATACATCCAAAGCCGAATCACCATCTAATTCTCCAATTTTTTCCTCACCTTTTTTTACTGCTAACGGATTAGCATCAAATCGTTTTTTAATAGCGGCAAGATCTGGCTTTTGGCCTCGATAGGGCGCACAATTTGGATTAACACCGCAATAGTGATAAGACTCTTCTAAAAGACTAGATAAAGGAGGCTCAGCTTGTAGCCAAGCTTTATCAAAAACAACAACCCCATCGAGAACAAGCTGCTCTGCTCGCTCAGGATGTAGCCTTGCAAACATTTGACCAACATAAGTGCCATAAGATACTCCATAGAATCTAGCTTTAGAAAAATGTAGTCGATCTAGCATAAAAGCTATATCATGACCAATCTCATAAGTATTCACAGCATGGTAGTCAATGCGTTCAGCCCAAGAATCAAGGCACTGCTTAAATTCAGCGCGCTTATGATGACGAAAGTAGCATTTCCAATCTTCATTATCAAAATCAGTGCCACGATAATCAAAGATCAGCATGCCATACTTGGCAATAGATTTACGCCACCATTCTCCCGATCTAATAATCAACTCAACAGAAGAGCTGCCAGGGCCTCCTTGAGTGAAAACAATCGGTTTGCTATCGTCTTTGCCTTTATCTGGCGGTAGATAGATAAATGGCAATTGCAAAGAACCTCTCTCGGGTTGGTCATGGTACAAAGGCACCGTGACATGGCCACAACGATAAACAGGCTCCCAACCGTCTTCTTTTTTGCTCGTAAACTTACTAATTACCTTAGGACTACAGGGATAGAAATAACTTTCACGGGGTGCATCATTTAAGCCAATCTGCTTATTTGGCTCGGGATTAGTAGAATCCTTTTTGCCCTTTTTATATGGGAAGCAAGAGATTACAGTAGCAGCTAGAATGATGACTAGGACACAGCGCATCCGCATCTCCTTAAAAAATTAATCGCTGAAATATCTTTCTTCTAATGATGGGTACGCAGACCCCATCTCTTATGAAACAGGCCATGGGTCAGCCTTTTGGCTTCATTGTGGAGATTCCTTGCTGGTGTTCTCACCATTATAACATGCTACTCGACCAGCAAAGGAGTGATGTCTTGTTTGAAAACACTTTCATCATTGGGCTGGCTTATCC
>CALBMD010000048.1 GCA_937896265.1 uncultured Pseudomonadota bacterium | reverse complement strand
CTGCGCAGTTTTCTCCCAAACCCTCATCCTTGCTGTTGCTAGAATTTAGATGCCCTAAAGATCACTTCGGGAGGAGGACATCAATATATCCTTCAACCGACGGTTGATAAAAGCTTTGGATACCCAAAATAGATCAGACAGCTGAGCTGCAATATCTTTAGATGCATCAAGCTGCCTAACTTCTTTGCGAATCAATCTGGCAGGCGCTAGCAGTTTAGCAGCAAAAATATTGCATTCCACTTCATTAATATGCTCTCGATACTCTTGTAGTTTAGAAGAATCTAGCTCATCTTTAGCTAGGAAAAAACGTGCTATAGCTTTAGCAAGCTGAAAACGAATAAAAGGCCGCAATTCAAAGGCTGGATCATAGACAATCTGAAATTTACCATCGATCTTGTTGGTTTGGATCTTTGGTGAATCCTTTTCGCCAGGAAGAGCCTTCAATAATAAATCTGGATAGTGGGCAACAATCTCTGGGAGGTAAAGAGGAGCCTCCTCAAATTTAATCTTCTCATGGATCTCGCTCACTTTTTGGTCAACAAGATCAATATCGACTAAAAAGCTCTTTTTGAAGCTCTCTTCAAGATTTGTTGACCAACTGCTTGAGTTCTTTTTGTAAAATTCTTTTTTAGCTGCTTCTATGATCTTAGCTTCGACTTCAAAATTACCATAGCCAGCATACTCATAATAAGCTTCTGGAACAGTAAGTTCGCCAGAAGCAACATCAACGACAAGGTCTTCATCAACTCCTAGATGATCTGCAATACTTTTCATTGCTTGAATCGAGCGAATATTTTTTTTGCCCTTTTTCCAGTGGCTACAATCCGCTGGATCAAATCCTAAGATTTGACCTACATCTTGGTCAATAACACGCACACCGCCATACTTGTGGTCCAAAATCTTACGACAAAAAGAGAACAAGTTTGCCGCATTCGGATACTTCACGTCGGTAACTGCTTTCAAAATACCTCCTGCTATCTAGTCGAGCCTGAAAAAGTCGGGATCCCCTGAATTATCAACATAACGAAGCAGAAATCGATATTCAAAACCATCAGAAATCAACAAATTTATGTCGAAAACCTGGTAGTTTTGAATATCGATTTCTGGGAGGCCCTCAAAAAACAAAAGCGCAAGGCAACGAGGGGTCAGCGACGAGACAGTACATTAGGGTACGGTGAGGAGCTGACGACGAAGTTAACGCAGCGATTTTGGTTTTTAGGACCGACTATCTAGCTTCAGATCTAATAAAAAGGCTAACAGCATTTCCTCATGCGGTCAATATTGCCGCGGCAGATAGTTCCTGATGATAGGAGCAGCAAATCAGACTAGAATTCTAGTGATAGCAATGTTTCAACTGGAGCCATATGTCATTTTTATTAGGTATGGCGGGAATCATTTACGGGCTGCGGTTCGTATTTACTTATCCTGATAGTGGATTTACCGGTTATTTTGATCCACCTGGGCTTGTTCTTTTGGGGCTACTACCCCCAAGTATTATGCTTTTGTCACATAATATCTCAGACTTCTTCATTGGTATGCAAACCCTTCTAAGCTCTATGTTTCACAGCGCCAGTCGTAAGCAGAACTCTGTTATCGAATCATTAACTATTTGTTCAGCAAAAATGCGATCAGAAGGCGTCGGCTCTTTAGTAAACGAGCGTCGTAAACTAACATACGATCTTTTGATTGATGGCGTTTCCTTGATCGTTAATAACTTCACCGATGATGAAATTCGCTACAACTTGCTGGCAAAAATTAATGCTCGGCAGTCTCGTGTTCTGCAAGCTAGCAACCTTTTTGAAAATATGTCAAAAGTCTCGCCTGGGGTCGGCATGATTGGCACGCTCATGGGGCTTATTCGCATGATGTCGCATATTTCGGACCCTTCCACCATCGGCGCAGGTATGGCCCTTGCTCTTGTCACCACACTCTACGGGCTGATTCTTGGGACTATCCTCTATGCGCCTTTTGGGGAGAAAATTGCTATTGAAGGCGAAAAGATTCACAAGATTGATCTCTTGGTACTCGACGGTGTTTTAGCCTTGAAAGGTAAAAAATCTAGTATTCATATGAAAGATATTATGCAGACCTATGGCAATAAGAGACCTCAACATAGATAGAGCTATTCATGCTTGCAGATCCACGCACTGCTGACCTCAAACCAAAATCCAAGAAAAACGAAGCCCTATGGCTTTTGTCTTTCTCTGACATGTCTTTGACTCTCATGTGCTTTTTTGTCCTAATGATTTCAATGATGAAACCAGACAAAGAACAGTTTCACAATATGAACAACGGCATGCAAACCGAGCCACAAGGAAAACAAAAAGATCTCAAAGGTCTTTCTCAGAAGCTAGGTAAGCTCATTATCAAAAGAAAGCTCAATGAGGCTGCTTCAGTAAGATATGAGGGGGATGGTGTACGCCTTGAATTCAAAGATAGCTTGGTCTTTGATTCAGGCTCATCGGAATTTCGTGCGAAAAGCATAAAGGACATCAACACCTTGATCAAAACAGTTTCTCGTATTGGCAAGGAGTTTCAGATTAATGTCGAAGGGCACACGGATGACACGCCACTAGCTACAGCTGGCAAGTACCCTAGCAATTGGGAGCTAAGTGCTGCTAGAGGCATCACTGTAATGCACAAGTTACAAGAGCTTGGCATGCCGGAAGATCGCATCTACGTAAGTGCCTTTGCCCACACTAAACCCAAAATAGACTATCACCATCTCAAAGGTAAGCAACTAGAAGCCGCCAGAGTGGCAAATAGGCGAGTGGTACTTTGGATTCAGTAACTAAATTAGAAGTAGGTGGAAAAATTTCCCGCTATTGAGTATAAAAGTAAGCGCTGACGCGAAATTGACGGAGCAGGATAAGCACGATGACAAAATACCTAGGCAGCCCAAAAAATGACGATAACGAACAAGGCCGAGGAACTGGCACTGTTGTTGTTTCAAGGCCGCAACTCAGGACAAAAGAGCCCGCAATGTACAAGGTGCTCCTTCATAACGATGATTTTACGCCTATGGATTTTGTTGTTGAAATTATCCAAAGCATTTTCAATCGCGATCGACAAAAAGCAACTCAAATCATGCTCGATGTTCATCATAAGGGCGTTGGTGTCTGTGGTGTTTATCCCTATGATGTTGCTGAAACGAAGGCCACTCTTGTCACTGACTATGCGCAAGAAAATGAATATCCATTAAAATGCACATTAGAGAAAAATGAATGATCAGCCGCAGCCTCGAAATAAGCCTTAGCCTCGCTGTCAAAGTAGCACAAGACTACGGTCATGAATATGTCTCTGTAGAGCATGTCCTCTATGCTCTTTTAGAGAATGAAGAAGCAAAGAAAGCTATTGAAGCTTGTGGGGGCTCTATTCTAGTGACCCGCCAAAAGGTCGAGCATTTTTTTAAACATAACCTTGAAGCTCATGTTCTCAAAGAAGGCAACGCACCAAAACCAACCCTAGGCTTTCAAAGAATTTTACAACAAGCAGCAAGACAAGTTATTTCTGCAGGCAAAGACAAAATTTTTGGCGACGCTGTTTTAGTCGCGATATTCAATGAAAAAGAATCTTTTGCCCGCCATTTCCTAGAGAGTCAGAATATCTCTCGCTTTGAAATGATCAAATACATAGCCCACGGTGCTGATATCGACTATGAAGAAGGTGAAAGCGCTCACCATGAACCTACCAAATCAGAATCTTTCAAGGAGTCTCCTGACAGCGAGAAAGGTGATGAACGTAAAAATACTCGCAAAAAAAATGACTTTCTGAGCCACTTTACTGTCAACCTTGTAGAAAAAGCAAAAGAAGGCAAAATCGACCCCCTTGTTGGGCGTCGGCATGAAGTAGAACGTGCCATTCAAATTCTCTGCCGCCGACGCAAAAACAACCCCCTGTTTGTTGGGGATTCAGGTGTCGGCAAAACAGCTATTGCCGAAGGACTTGCTGCCAAAATTGCTGCCGAAGAGGTGCCACTATCTTTAAGAAAAGCCGAAATCTTTTCACTTGATCTTGGCTCTCTGCTCGCAGGTACTAAATTTCGTGGTGACTTTGAAGAAAGACTAAAAGGCCTCGTCAAGCAACTTGGCCAAAAAGAAAAAGCCATTTTATTTATCGATGAGATCCACACCATCGTTGGCGCTGGCGCTGTTAGCGGCGGTTCACTTGACGCTTCCAACATTCTTAAGCCCTTTTTAGCCTCAGGAGAAATCCGCTGTATCGGCTCGACAACCTTCAAAGAATATCGCCGCCATATTGAAAATGATCCGGCACTAAGCCGCCGTTTTCAAAAGATCAGCATTGAAGAGCCCTCTGAGGAAGAAGCTGTACGCATTCTTCAAGGTGTCAAAAGCTGCTATGAAGATTTCCACGGCGTTCATTACTCAAACGACGCCATCAAGGCTGCTGTCAACCTTTCTCATCTCCATATCAAAGATAAAAAATTACCTGACAAGGCCATTGATATTATCGATGAAGCAGGCGCTCAGCTAGCGGCAAACACCTTCAAAGCAGGTGAACAAGCTAATCGTAATGTCACCGCTAATTCTATCAAGAAAGTCATCTCCAGTATTGCCCAAATTCCCCTCGATAGACTTAGCCATCATGACAAAGCCCATCTAAAAAATCTTGGCAACTCCCTTTGTAAGGTAGTCTTTGGCCAAGACGAGGCGGTAAATGCTCTAGAGCAAGTGATTCGTTTAGCACGCTCTGGCTTAGGACGAGATGAAAAGCCCATTGGTTCCTTTTTATTTGCAGGGCCCACTGGGGTTGGCAAAACAGAGATGGCCAAGCAACTAGCTCAGATTTTAGGCATTAGTTTTATTCGCTTTGATATGAGCGAATACATGGAAAGACACACAGTTTCTCGTCTTATTGGTGCACCACCTGGCTATGTAGGTTACGATGAAGGCGGACTTTTAACAGACAAAGTGAATCAAAATCCATACTGTGTCCTGCTCTTAGATGAAATCGAAAAATCGCATCCAGATGTTCATAATATCCTTCTGCAAGTGATGGACCATGGCACCCTTACGGACAATAACGGCAGGCAAAGCAACTTCCAAAATGTCATTCTTATTATGACTACAAACGCTGGAGCTGCTGAACTGGCAAAAGCCAACATCGGTTTTGGCACAAAAGACGTTGAGAATACGAAAGATAAAGAAGCGATTGAAAAACTCTTTAGCCCTGAATTTCGCAATCGACTCGACGCCATTATTCGCTTCAAGCCCTTACCAAATGAGATTATTGTCAAGGTTGTTGACAAGTTTGTTTGCGAAGTCCAAGAAAAGCTAAAAGCCAAAAAAGTCCACCTTAAATTAACAGATGAGGCACGTAATTATTTAGCTGAAGTAGGTTTTGACCCTCGTTACGGCGCAAGGCCTCTGGCTCGCTTGATCGATGAAAAAATTAAAAAACCCCTAGCTGAAGAGCTACTTTTTGGCCGCCTTGCTAAAGGTGGCGATGTGCTAATTAGCTTAAATAACGATAAGACACTGCATTTTGACTACCACCAACAAAAGGGTTGAGTCGTGAAAATCGTTACCTCTCAAGAAATGGGTCGCATTGAGCAAGCCGCTTTTGACGAACTAGGCCCCGAGCAAGCTGAAATCTATATGGACCGAGTGGGAACAGCGATTGGTGAGAAAATAATCACCTATTTAGCAAATACAGATCGCATGCACTGGCCTATTATATTACTGGCAGGCAAGGGCAACAACGGCGGTGATGCCTTTGCTTGCGGCTCTTTCCTGCTACAAAAAGGGCTGGCTGTTAGATTTGTGCAGGCTGACGCTAGCGAAACCCTATCTCCTTTGTGTAGCAAAAAATGCGCCCGATTCATAGAACTAGGCGGCACCTCTATCGATTTATCAGACCTACCAAAACAAGGCCTTTTGATTGACGGCTTATTAGGAATTGGTATTAAAGGCGCTTCCCGAGCACCTTATTTGAACGTGATCCAAAAAGCCAATCAAAGCGGCTTAGAAATCTTTGCTATTGATTTACCCTCAGGAATGAGCGGCGATTTGGGCCCAGCCTTTGACGACCCTAACATTATCCGTGCCAAACGGACATTTTGCCTAGGTTTACCCAAAGCTGGTATGGTTGAAAACTCCGCTTTTGACTATATTGGCGAACTGGAACTGCTTGATTTTGGTCTGCCTAAGAAAAATGTCGGCACAGCAAAAAAGCAGTATGATCTATTAACAGGCAAATGGGTGCAAAAACATTTGCCGCGCTTGCGGCCTACCCGCCACAAGTATGAAAGCGGTATGGTTGGTGGCTTTGCTGGCAGCGAAGGCCTGCTAGGAGCTGCCATCCTCAGCTGTACAGCAGTACTCAGAAGCGGCGCTGGGCTAGTCAAATGGTTTCATCCCGAAGATCTCAAGATCGAAGGTGTTCTTCGTCCGCCTGAAATCATGACCAAGAAGCTTAGTTATAAGAATTTCAATACCTCTATCTCCCAGCTTTTAGAAGAAATATCGCGCTACAAAGCTCTTTTCTTTGGGCCAGGGTTATCTCAAAGCCCTGATGTTGAAACTTTTCTTCACAATCTTATGCCTAGAGTCCCCACCAAAGTGGTCTTAGATGCTGACGCCTTAAATGTCTATGCCAACAACCCTTTTGAATTGCCAGAAAATGTTGTCATGACGCCGCATCGCCTAGAAATGACGCGGATGCTCCATAGGACAAAAACCATATCTTCAAACCGAGAAGACTTAGAAAAATGTCAGGCTTTTGCGACACAAAGAAACGTTACTCTAGTTCTAAAAGGAAGTCCTACTTTTATTTTCTCACCTAGCAAGAAGGTACCTGCTGTCTGTACCCAAGGCGACCCAGGCATGGCTACAGCTGGCAGCGGCGATGTCTTAACAGGTATTATTGCAGCATTTCTTGCGCAAGGACTAGACTGCTTTGAAGCAGCTTGCGTAGGAACTTATATCCATGGATTATCAGGCAAACTTAGTGCTCAAGCTAACACATCTTTTTCGCTGATTGCCTCAGATATTATTACTTTTTTACCTTCTGCTTTGAAAAGCATCCTGGCAAGTAACTTCTCGCAAAGCGAACAACCTTTACCGAAATGGATCCATTTTTAAAAAACAAAACGCAAGGCAGCGATGAGACAGTACATTTGAGTACGGTGAGGAGCTGACGACGAAGTTAACGCAGCGATTTAGTTTTTCAGGGCCGGCTGGCAATTGCGGTTCCCGTCGTAACCATAGCAAGCTAGTTTGTAATAGCAGCCTGACATAAGACGGTGTTTTGGAGAGCTACACGCTCCCCAAACCCCTCTGCGGGGGGAAGTTTCCCCCTAGGCCCCCTCCTTATTAGATTTTAGTAAAGAATTAAAGAATATAGGCTGCATGCAGCTAAGCAGATTTAAGTGTCAGCTTTCTTTAAAACCTGCAGCTTTGCTTTAGGATGTCATCTATTCGCCTATCTTTTTTAGTTCTTAAAAAGAGGGGGCCTAGGGGGAAACTTCCCCCAGCGCAGGGGTTTGGGGAGCGCGTAGCTCTCCAAAACACCGCCTTATGCCAGGCTGCTATTACAAACTAGCTTACTATGACTAGCTTCGCGTCGCAGCACACAACTAGAAATTCGGATCCGGACTTAAGCTTAAGAACAAGGCTAGCGCATCTAAATTCTAGCAACAGCAAGGATGAGGGTTTGGGAGAAAACTGCGCATCTGGTTTCTCCCAAGAAGGCTTTTTTGGAAACCAGCCGCGTGGTTTTCCAGACCTTGCGTTGCTTTCTAGTCGTCAAGGCAATTTAGATGCGCTAGCCCTAAGCTTAAGGAACATTTCCTTGACCTAATTTGACAAGACACTGAACAGGATCTTTATTCCAAACCCATCCATTGTCCGCACAAGAATCTTTATCACCACTCACAAGGTAGTAGCTTTGATGATCGATATTGCAACTCAAAAGCTCGTTGTTCCATTGCCCATTACCCTTAGTGAAGGACTTACAAATCGATTCCAGTGTACGACCCATAGCATCTACGCATTTGTTATCACGCCAGGAATACCCAAGCGAGTTACACCGCTGAGCACGATCCGGGTAGTTATTATCTTTATTGACTTCATAGTATGGGGGAGCATTCTTATCTTGTTTGGCAAGGCATCCTGCGAGGACCAACCCCATTAGTAGCATCAGCTTGACCATGTTTATGATTCCCCTTTGCAATTTTTTCTTTTCTTAATGATAAGGGGTTGGCAGAGGACATGCAAGGAAGGCATAGAAGATTCTGCTTGCAGCAGCATCGTCTGCAATTGTATATGTTATTTTCTGGTATCTTCGGGATTTCACATCCTTTTCTCAAGCGACGGTCTTTTAGCAGAGGTGTTCATTTATGCAACCTATTCGATGGCGAGCGATTTTTGTCAGTGCCCTCACCCTGGTCTCTTTGTATTGCATCACGCCTACACTGATGTACTTTGCCCAACCCAAAGAAGGCAGACTCGAAGCTGATGAGTTTGTAAAAACACTCCCTAAGTGGCTGCCACAAAGTCATGTGAAGCTTGGTCTTGATTTGGTTGGTGGCGTCCAACTAGTGCTTGGTGTTCAAACTGAGTCTGCTATTGAAAGTCGCCTTGGCCGCCTGTCAACAGAACTGATACGCTGGGCTAGCGAAAAAGATTTAGGCGTGAAAGCCTCCTATGTCAGCAAAGGCACGCAAAAGCTTACCGTTGAATTAGAAAACGAAACGAAACTAGCGGACTTCAAGGCAGCCTTTGCCAAAGAGTACCCGCACTTGACTCTTGAGAATCGCAAGAATCTTGATTTGCAATTCAGCTATAAACCTGAAGAGATGGACCGTATTCGCAAATCTGCTCTTGAACAAGCAGAGCGTGTTGTGCGCAATCGTGTGGACACCTGGGGTGTAACAGAACCGCAGATCAATCGTCGCGCCGATGGCTCTGTTCTTGTCCAATTACCCGGTTTCCGCAACCCACAACGAGCCAAAGAACTTCTTGGGCGTACAGCACAGCTAAAATTTAAGATTGTTGATGACGAATTTACTGGTTTTGATGCTATTGATGCTAAAACATTGCCAGCTGGCATGAGCGTTGTTGAAGAAACAGGAGGCCATCGCACTTTCCGTGGTGAAGATCGCGAGGCAATGACCCAGTTTCTCGCAAAACACATTCCTGAAAACCGTGAGCTACTCTTTGACCGAACCACTATTGGTGATGGAACTCAAGGCCGCTATCGCTGGACTTCTTATGTATTAAAAGCTACGACAGAACTCACTGGCGATGACGTAGCAGATGCTTCCTTACAACAAGGCCAAACGTTAGACAGACGCCCAGTTGTAGCTATTCGTTTTACTGGTTCAGGCGGCAAGATTTTTGCTCAACTAACCGGTGCCAATGTTAAGAAGCGACTTGCTATCGTCTTAGATGACGTTGTTGAGTCAGCAGCTACCATCTCTGAGAAGATCTCAGGGGGGGCAGCTACCATTACTTTGGGAAGCTCGCTTAGCCAAAACGAACAAATCGAACAAGGCAAACAGCTTGCCATGGTTCTTAAGTCTGGTGCTGTACCGGCAGCTATTGCAGTACTTAGCCAGTCACAAGTAGGAGCCACCCTTGGTCCAGAGCTAGCAAGCCAGGGGATCAAAGGTATCATGGCAGGCCTTCTCTTTGTTCTCTTATTTATGATCATCTACTACCGCCGCCCTGGTGTCATCGCTTGCTTAGCGTTGCTCCTAAACGCTGTCTATCTACTTGCTTTGATGGCAGGCTTTGGTTTTGCGCTAACCCTTCCTGGTATCGCAGGCTTTGTTTTGACCCTTGGTATGGCCGTCGATGCCAACGTCTTAATCAATGAACGTATCAGACAAGAAATCCGCGAAGGACGCCATCCTCGCAAAGCAGTCGAATTTGGCTTCAACAAAGCTTTTGCTACCATCATCGACTCCCATGTAACTACTTTGATTGCTGGGGTAGTACTTCTTGAAACTACAGGCTCAGGTCCTATCCGAGGCTTTGCTGTTCCTTTGATCATTGGTCTTTTAGTATCTCTTTTTACCTCGCTAAACTGCGCCAAACTATTTTTTGATATTGCTATGCGACGCATCCCCGACCAAGAACTGAAGAAGTGGCTAGGTGGAGACACTATTGCTAAACCACGCGAAAGCTACCACAACTTCCTCAAAAGCGGTCCTATTGCTACAGTCGTCTTTATCTTCTTAAGCGTCGCTGTAGTTGCCACCGGCCTAATTCGTGGCGTCAACTTTGGTGTCGACTTTGTTGGCGGTACTGAGATGAAGCTTGGCTTTGCTGAAGGGGTAGAAGCCCAAGATATCCGCAATGTAGCTGAGAAGAGCCATATAGCTGACGTTACAATCCAGTCGCTTGAAGGAGGGTCTAAAACTTTCCTCGTCCGCTATGATGAAGGCTCACACCATACCGATATCGGCAATGAGCAAACGAAAGCTTCTGGTTCAGAAGTATTCCAAAACTTCCGCAACCACCTCCTTGAAGATCTAAAAGAGAAGAAACCTGAAATATTACAGGTTGATTTTGTAGGCCCACAAGTCGGCAAAGAGCTACGTACTGCAGGTCTTTTATCAGTGCTTTTAGCCATCATTGCAGTGGCGGGTTATATTGCCTTCAGATTCGATATGCGATTCTCACCAGGCGCCTTAATTAAGATGTTCTTAGACGTCTTTATCATGCTAGGTTTTTATGTCTTCTTTGGTTACACCTTCGACTTGGTGTCCATCGCCGCCTTCTTGACCGTTGTAGGCTACTCTGTTAACGATACGATCGTAATCTATGACCGTATCCGAGAAAGCATGATTCAAAATCCAAGACGCGAGTTAACTGAAAATATCAACACCTCAATTAACGAGACGCTCTCACGATCGATTAATACCTCATTGACAGTAATCTTATCGCTGTTGGGTATCTTAATTTTCGCATCGGGTCAGTTATGGAGCTTTGCAATGGCAATGACTATTGGTGTTGTCGTAGCAACCTTATCTTCCATTTTCGTTGCCAGTACGTTTGTTATCTGGTTTGAAAATTGGCGAAATAAGCGTGGGATGACACCTGCCAAGGCCACCAAGGCCTAAGCCTTATAAAAGCTCCATATCGGTGACAGATGTCCCCACAAGCTGCTCAGAAAACTGAAAGTCTTTAGTGGGGAGGACACCGTTTTTCAAGCCGTTTGTCTCAAAAGTCCTTTGATAAACTTCGCAGCCGAAGTAATCAAAATCAGCCTTAAACGGCACATGAATACACTCTGTAGCAGCATTTAAGACAAACTCCTGCCTTTGCCCCTCAAAGGCTATTGGCTTTGGCCCCTTTTTCTTGACTTGAGGCTGAGTGTCTTGGCACTGCTTAAACTTGAGGCCGCAATGATCTCGAAAGGTTACTTTCTTTTGATCAGTTGAAAACTTGCCGTGTCGCACATGGTGGGGGCATCGTGAACAATCCATTTTTTCCCTCGCATCGTGGCTATAGTTTCTAACTTATTATTTACGGCTGTTCGCTAGCAGCCCCAAAACAAAATAATCATGATAGGTAAAGGGTTAAGCCTCATTTTAGAACGAAACCAACAGCAAGCATGACCAGACGCTTTTTAACCCTACATTTGTCTTGGGATTTTTTTCATCTTAGCAAGAACACATAGCAATGCAATAAAAATTAATGATCTTTTCATCAAAAGAAAAACGGCGACAATAATCTATTTTCATCGTAGACTTTTCAGCCACTTTAGTTTTTGATAAGGAGTGAACAAATTGACTTAAAACTTCGTTGGATTGAATATGGCATGGTCAAAGATTAATAAAGCGCCGCTTGCCAAGAGCGCTCGAAGAGATACCCCTGAAGGACTCTGGCAAAAGTGCGTCAAATGTGGCGAGATCGTTTTTAAAAAAGAGGTCGAGGCTAATCAAAATGTCTGCCCTCTCTGCGGGCACCACTATTTGATAAGCGCCTATGATCGTCTCAGCGCTTTTCTAGATGCAGGTAGTTTTAAAGAACTAGACGCCAATTTAACCAGCTCAAATCCACTAAGCTTTGTTGACCAAAAGCCCTATGCTAAGCGTTTGATAGAAGCTGCTAGCAAGGCTGGCTCAAAAGACGCTATTATCTGCGGTGAAGGCCTACTCTATCAGGTGCCCGTGCAGGTCGGCGTATATAATTTCGCTTTCATGGGTGGCAGCATGGGTGCTGTTGTCGGCGAAAAAATTGCTCGAGTGCTACTTAGAGCCAAGGATAAGGGGCAACCTGCTATTTTATTCTCTGCCTCTGGAGGGGCCAGGATGCAAGAAGGGCTAGTCAGCCTCATGCAGATGGCTAAGACCTGCGTAGCGCTAGCTAAGCTTAGAACAAGCGGCACCCCAATGATTTCAGTTTTAACAAACCCTACGACAGGCGGAGTAGCAGCGAGCTATGCCATGCTTGGAGATATAAATATAGCCGAACCAGGTGCACTGATTGGTTTTGCTGGCCCTAGAGTTATCCAACAGACTATAGGTGAAAAGCTCCCTGAGGGGTTTCAAACCTCCGAATACTTGCTTGAACATGGCATGATCGATTTGATTGCTAAAAGACACGAGCTACGAGAGCGTGTTGGTAGTATCATCAAAATCCTCATGAAGAGCCCCAATTGAACCAGGCAAAAGAGCTAGAAGATCTGTATCAAATTTTCCTTCGCCGCACTGAGGGGATCAAACCTGGCCTTGATCGCATTCATAACGCGTGGCATCATTTAGGACCCCACCACGTCCCTGCTGTGCTCATTGGTGGCACTAATGGCAAGGGGTCGACATCAGGATTTTTATGGAGCCTTTTGAGTAGCGTCCACTGTCCTTCTGGACTATTCACCTCACCACATCTATGTAATTTTTATGAGCGTATTCAAGTCAATCATTTCAAAATAGACGATTCGTTCTTGAGCACAAAGCTTGTTGAACTTAGAGCAAAGCTCCCAAGAGAGATAGAAAGTAACCTATCCTTTTTTGAGATCGCCACTCTTCTTGCTCGCCTCAGCTTTGAGGCAACTAAAACCCAGATCAATATTTGGGAAGTTGGAATGGGCGGCAGATGGGATGCCACAAATATTAATAAGCCCATTGCTAGTGCTATTACCTCCATTGATCTTGATCATGAGCAATGGCTTGGTGCAGATATCAAAGCAATTTGTAGTGAAAAAATTGAAATCGCCCGTTCTCATCGTCCCTTATTTTGGGGAGAACAACGAGATGCTATCAATAAACTTGCCTTACCTGTAGTTTTTGCTAAACGCGATGAGATAGCTTTCAATCTCGTGCAGGCTGGTAAGCATTTTGGCATTACAGGAAATAATATATGGCTTAGCATACCTGGTTTACCAGAGCATACAGTCAAACTACCTAAATGGTTTGCAATAAGACCAAAAGTACTCCAGGAAAATTTCGCTATTGCTGCAGCTATATTTTATTATTTAGTTTATGAACATCAAGATTTCTTAACATCAACTCAAAATATACAGGCTGAATATGTCTTTCAGAAAGGCATTGACCATTTTTTTGCCCCTGATCTCCCTTGGCCACCAAGCCTGCTTGGTCGGTTTCAAAAGATGACGGTTAAAAGCGAAGAAAGCAAGCTTCAGCATGTACTTGTTGATGTTTGCCATAACCCAGCCTCAGCTGCCCGTCTTTGCGAAAGTCTTAAGCAACTTTCAAGCCAAAGCTTGCCAAAGCCTGCTCTTGTCAGCATGCTTGCTGATAAAGATATCAACAGCATGCTCGATCAACTGCGAACTGTTCTTTCTCCTATCGTTCTTTTTTTAAATGAGAGTGAACGTAGCATGCGATTTGAACAGCTAGCCGAACGCCACCAAGACCTTATTCAGTTTCCTTCTTTTGAAAAGGCTTGGGCACATCTTGCAAAGACCATAAATCCAGACACGGAGCTTGTTCTCTGCGGATCAATTGTGGCTATTGGTCAGATCTTACGCAAGCTTGATGCCAAAGCCCACCTAAGAGAAGGCGAGTGTACCTTAGAAGGCCACTTCGGCAAGGAAGGCTCTTGAGCCTTCGCCCGCGAAAAGTTAAGCTATGTCATCTCAGATCTGAATTTCCAAAAAGAGGAGATTTGGAGCAGGGCATACGCATCTAAATTCTAGCAACAGCAAGGATGAGGGTTTGGGAGAAAACTGCGCAGC
>CALBMD010000047.1 GCA_937896265.1 uncultured Pseudomonadota bacterium | reverse complement strand
CCGATCTAGGTAAGGCTCAAAACGTTCAGCAACTAGATCAATGCGGTCTGGTTGTTCTTTGTAAAGACTTCGTTGTTCGTGATAGTAGGAATCAAAAAAATTGGAATAATAGGCCCAAAACCCTAGATCCCAGAAGTCTCCTTGAGATTCCCAAGCAAAGAGAGAGAAAGATCTACCTTGCAGAGTAAGCACAGTGAAGTATAAAAGTTTGTGGTATTCAGAGCCTTGATAGTAATTTACGGCGGCAGCGCCACCCATTAAGCCATAAGTTGAGTTAGCAGCAACAATTGGACTCAAAGAGAGTCCCTCTTTTTTCTTTTCTATCTTCTCTATGCCGAGAGCTTTATAAGAAAGCCAAATCAATAACCATAAAAACAAGTGCTGCACGCCGAACTCTTCATGAGAAATCTTTCAATTCTTATCGGCAGATGCAGAAGGTCACTTAAAGATAGTCTTTAATAAAGCCTTCGATACTTTCTGGCGTTTCATCAGGCGCAAAACGTTTTACTGGTTTACCTCCTTTGTCCACCAGAAATTTAGTGAAATTCCACTTAATTCCGGTAGATCCCATGATTCCAGGAAGTTCATTTTTCAAATAAACAAAGAGAGGATGAGCCTCATTACCGTTTACATCGACTTTGCTAAATAGGCGGAAGGTGGTATCATATGTGAGCTGGCAGAATTCTTTAATTTCCTTCTCTGTTCCTGGCTCTTGAGCGCCAAATTGGTTGCAGGGAAAACCTAAGACTTCGAGTTTGTCTTTGTGATTCTTTTGCAAAGCCTCAAGCCCTGCATACTGTTTTGTAAAACCACAGCGGCTTGCTGTATTTACAATAAGCAAAGTCTTGCCCTTGAAATCTTTTAGAGAAACATCCTTACCATCGATATCTTTAGCATGAAAATCATAGACTGAAGTCACAGCATTCTCCTTTATTTTGATAACGATACCAATTTATCTCATTTTCTTTGATTTAGCTATGTGCAGCAGATTTTATCTAGAAAAGAAAAATGTGCTCATTGAGAAAATGAATGCGAATGGACTGATTTCAGTGAAACCCTGACGGAAATAGACCCTAGCAATAATCTGCCAAGACAAGCACGGCGCTAAATTTGAGGGAGATCCTTTGCCTTCGGCTCAGCTCTAAAGACTAATTATTCTGCTCGTAGGAAACAGCTAGCTCTAAAGGTAGTTTGATATAGAATACAAAATCAACAATAGCGAGCTTCTCTGAGGTGTCAGCTAGGTCAACTGTGATATCGCAATCATGTTCTTTGAGCAAAGCTTTTACGGCGTTTAACCCAACTCCATGGCCAGAGTATTCTGTTTTTATTCCACGGGTACTGAGTCCTGACTCGAAAATAAGAGCTGCAAGCTCTCGGTTGGAGCTATAGTTAAGTCCGAATTCTTTTGCCTTCTCAGCAATCTTAGATAAATCTAAACCGCCACCATCATCACCCACTGTAATTAAGATGCAATCTGCGCCAACTGCCGAAGAAATTCGGATAGTACCCATTGCAGGTTTGCCCTTAGCTGCTCTTTCTGTTGGTGATTCAATCCCATGGTCGATCGCATTGGTTAGAAGGTGAGAGAATATCTTCCCTAGAAAACCGACTTCCGATCGTTTAAAGGCCACTTGATTGTCAGAGACTATAACTTCTGGCGGTTCTTTTCCCAAGTTTCTGGCTATAGATACCAACTCAATTTTATGCAGAGATAAGATGTCGCTTAAATAGCGATGGGTGAACATCTTCTGTAGTTCAATAAAGATAAGCCGATTTTCTGTAGTACTAGGTTCTCGATGAGCCTCTGTGAGAGATTCAATCAACGATTTAAGTTTTTGAGAGTGTGCTTGGCCAGATTGAATTCGAACTTTTTCGTCATATAGTGACTTATATTGTGTTAGAATTTTACCTAAATTTTCGATTTTTTCTCCTACAACCTTCGAGTCAATATGGGTCTTGAAGGTTTGATTGACGTTGCGCATACCCAAGGTGTCTAGTTCATTTTCTAAAACATTAACTGAATCAGAAAGGGTTGCCCAACCTAAAAACCGAGCTTCTCCCTTGAGGGTATGAAGGCGTCTGCGAATCTCTAAAATTGCATCATGATCAAGTGTTCTAGCAATCAATTTGAGACTAAAAGTGATGTGAAAGCTAAGCTCATAATATGTGGTATCAAAATCTTCGATATGAGCGTTAAAAATCTCTACCAAGATCTTTTGAGTTTGCTCTTGTCTCTTAAAAGCAACTAATTCGGTATTATCTTTAATGCTGACTAAAACCTTAGTTACAATACGCTGATCAATAATGGGAATCCAATCAAGTTCTAAATACTTTCTCTCACCATAGCCTTCATATTCTAGTTTTCTTGGCAAAATGTGTTCATTGAGTTCAAAATTGAGATCAGACTCGCCGATGCATGCGTTAAGAGCGGCAATAAGCATATCTAAGTTGTCGCTTGAGATATTAAATCCTTTGCTAAAAATATAGCGAGCGTCTTTATCGTGAAGGGAGTTTTTTTCAATAATTTTAAGAAGTTGATTCGAATACTCGGGATGAATCTTCGTATCTTCAATGATAGTGAACACACCCTGTTTAAGGTTTTGTAGCATGATATTGATATCGTTTTTACTTTCCATCAACAGATCATGAGTGATTTTCTTCTCAGCGTTGCTTTTATGAATCAACATGACAATGAAGCGAGTCATGATACCTGTGAGAACGATAGTGACGATGCGATATAAAAAACCCAAAATGAAAGTCCAAGTGTCATCAAACCGAGCAACGCCATGAAAAAAATTGCCAATATTGTATTCCACCGCGAGATAAGAGGCGAGTAAGATAAAAAAGGTAGCAGCTAGCTTTAATGGATTTGTATTTAAAAATGCTAGATAAAATAAGTTAAAAGCAACTAAGAAAAATATTTGAACGTTTGTTTTGTAGCCGGTCACATAAGCGCCAAATAGTAAGCTAATGATTACCACAAAGATGAAAATACTTTGAGAGAGGCGGTGTAGCCCGTTTAAATTAAGAAGTACTGGAGTTAAGAAGAGAGTAAAGACGACAGCACAAGTAATGACGCTATTGATATCGCGTGTTAAAAAAATATGCACAGGAATAAAAAACAAACATACACTACCAGCTAAAAGAGCGCTGTAATTAGAGATCTTTATCGTCGCGGCTATAAAAGGATCATCGAGATGTTGCGGACCAGCTTCGCCAAGCCTTTTAATTAGAGTTTTTATCTTATGAATCAATACGCTGCCTTAAGTAGATAAAAAGAGACTATTATTCTTGTCGTCTATTATTGCTAGGATATCGATAGGTGCTTTTTGCCGAGGTTACTTAGTAAATCCGAGAAGTGAAATTTTTTGAAGTTTACTAATAGATCCAGAGGATCCGAAAAGCAACACTGCACACAACTAGAAATTCGGATCTGTGGTAAATGCTGCTCGAGCGATATCGATTTGCCATGCTGCGGGTGGGAATTCTATTTTGAATATTGTGCCACGAGCCCCGGTTGGGGCATTTGCAACTGAGATAATAGAA
>CALBMD010000046.1 GCA_937896265.1 uncultured Pseudomonadota bacterium | reverse complement strand
TCCAGAACACCGTCTTATGCCAGGCTGCTATTACAAACTAGCTATTAAAATCTAATATATAGATATCATCATGATCTCGCAGGACGCAAGACCCTGAAAAAAAGGTGGTCGAACTTGCCAGATAAAGAGAGAAAGGCTACTATCCTTCGCTATGGAAAAACAAAATAGTATCCGACAAATAGCCCTTAATTCTCTGGCTGGTTTTGCCCAAGACTACACCCAACGTTTAGCGTCCTTGCAGCAGTCTGGCAATAAGTGGCAGCTTGATATTGCCTCTGACGGCCTTGATCTTGACACCAAAGGTCGGGTAGAAGCCAAGCTTATTAAAGATTTATTGCAGGAATTCCCCGACGAGCAATTTCTCGTTTATTACCGACCGCTTGTGCGCTCCCAGGCAGGTGCTACACGTTCGCCAAGAGCCCCTTTGCCAGCACCCAAAAAGCTAAAGCGCATTCCAAAAATTGCAAAAATAGTTCTAGTGGCTTCCGGTAAAGGCGGCGTTGGTAAATCCACTGTTACAGCAAATTTAGCGCATGCTCTCAAGGAGCAGGGCCATCGTGTAGGCTTGCTGGATGCCGATATCCTTGGACCGTCGCTATCTTTGATCTTTGGCGCTGCCCCCTTGCGGGTGGGTGCCGATCAAAAACTAATCCCAGCTGAGGTTAACGGCTTTCACCTCGTTTCATCCGGCCTATTTGCCAGTGAACGGGAAGCAGTGCTTTGGCGTGGGCCAATTTTGGCTAAAACATTGCTCAAATTTTTCTTTGAAGTTGCTTGGGGTGAGCTAGATTTTCTCCTGTGCGATTTGCCTCCTGGAACTTCAGATATTGCTCTTAGTATTGTCGAGAATATCGAAGTAGATGGGGCTATCATTGTGACCACCCCTGGTGCACTTGCTTCTGCCGATGTTCATAAGTCGATCACTCTTTTTGAGAAGCATCAAACAAAGATCCTTGGTCTTGTTGAAAATATGGCTTTTCATACCTGCTCTCAGTGCGGTCATCGTGACCCTATCTTCGGTGAAGATGCAGATAATAATCTTGCCGACGCGAGAGAAATTCCAGTCTTAGCCCAGATCCCATTAGATCGAAGTATTAGGCTTCATACGCAAATGGCAATCAGATCTAATGCCCCCGCCTTGGAAACTTTTATCGATCTTGCTGATCAATTGGTATTTATGACATGAAAGCCCTCTTGCAAAACCTGCGGGAAATGGCGACAAGCCAAACCTGGTCACAGGCTGTTGAATTAAGCCGCAGCTGCACTATTGTCCTCTCGAAAGAAAATGCTGAAGAAATAGCTTTGGAACTATCTGCGGCCAAAATTTTAGTCGCTCGCCAGATCACTCTATGGCCTAGTGATGCCGACGCTACTTGTGATTGTAATGGGCCAAATGATCCCTGCGAGCATGTGATTGCTGCAGCTATTATTTGCAACCAGCCTGACCGCTTTGCTGAGCTAAAGCAAAAAAAAGCTCAGCCGACCGTGGGCACAATCCGTTATCAGCTGGTTGAGCAAAATCGGCTTCTAACTTTGGTAAGGCAGATAGCTGTAGGCGAGCAAATTATGCCGCTAAAAGGCACTCTCACAGCCTTAAGTGCTGGCCAAGTGCCTGGTCTACCCAGAGTTAGCTGCACGAAAGAAGATTTTACGATTGAGACGCAGCTTATGCGTGAAACTTTTACCACGATGCCGCAGTGGTTTTTGCTAAAACTTTTTCCAATTCTTAACCAATCTGAGCGTGTTTTCTTTGAGTCTCAGGCAGTGCGTCTTAGTACAGAGCCGCAAGGCCTTGAAATTCACATCGAAGATGACGGTGTTGGTGTTCGGCTTCGTGCTAAGGATAGCCAAGCAGTGGAACGTCGCTTTGATAATGGCGTGGTGCTGTTAGGGGAGATGCTATGTCCTTATAATGGCGCCAATCTTGATGAAGATGACCGGCGGCTTTTTACCAAAGATAATTATTTTGGATTGCGGGAGCTAGCAAGGCTTTGCTCTGAGATTTTGCCAGATTTAAGCAAGCGCTTTCGCGTGCATGTCAAAAGCAAGGCCTTGCCCGGTACCATTGAGGTGGAACCGCGCGTTGTCTGGGAAACTAAGCTGCGTGGGGAGTTTTTGGAAGCCTACCCAGTGATTGTTTACGGCGATCCTATCTTAGCTCGGCTAGAAAATGGCGTGCTGCAGGTACAAGCAAGTGAAGTGCCTTTACGCGATAGCGCAGCTGAACAGCGGCTTAGAGAGCGTACGCAAAAAATGTTTGGCCCCGATGCTTTTGTGCCAAAGCTTTTAGCTGAAATGCAGGCTGTTGATTTTATGGCAAAGCTAGGGGCACAAGCTGTGCCGGTCCTTGGGCCAGGGCCAACGCTATTTCGTGGCTACAAGGCCTTGGAGCTGGCTATGGACCTGAGATTTGATTTAGGTGCAGACGGCCTACCTTTTGCTTTTCGCGTCCAGGAAAATGACGGCAGCTACAAGCTTGCCGATCCTGCGCGTGTCTTAGGTGCCTGGCAGCGTGGCGAAAAGATGGTGCCGCTGCTAGATGGTGGCTGGGCAGGACTGCCTAGTAACTTGAAGGACCTTGCTCCCGCTCTTCTTGATATTCTGCAAGCGAAAGAAATGGCAGGGAAAGTGCCATCTAGCATGCTCTATGATTTAAAAACATTGAATCAGGCTCTTGATATAGAAGTAGGAACACAAACAGCTTGGGGTAAAAAGCTAGCTGCCATCGAAAATTTGCCCTCAACCTCTAGCCTGGTGCAGGCAACATTGCGAGAGTATCAAGAAGCTGGGGTGCATTGGCTGCGAAAGTTGCAGCAAGCAGAGCTAGGCGCTCTCTTAGCCGATGATATGGGTCTTGGTAAAACGCTGCAGAGTATTTGTGTGCTAAAGCCCAAGACTTTGATTGTGGCGCCTTCTAGTGTTGTGTTTAATTGGCAAAATGAAATTCTTCGCTTTCGCCCTGAGTTAAAAGTGACGCTTTATGCAGGACCAAAGCGTAGCTTAAGTGAAGGCTCAGATGTTTATCTGTGCTCTTATAATGTGATGCGCCTAGATATTGAGCTTCTTTGTAAGCAAAAGTGGCAGATAGTCATTCTTGATGAAGCGCAGCTTATCAAAAACCCAACCAGTCAAGTGGCGCAGGCAGCCTACTTATTACCTGCCGCCTTTCGTTTGGCGCTAAGTGGTACTCCTGTAGAAAATCGCCTTGACGATATCTGGAGTATTTTTCGTTTTCTAAACCCTGGTTTATTGGGGACGCTTTCTCAGTTTCAAGAAAACTATATCCGTGGCATCGACCGTGGTGACAGTGAGCTGGCGCTTCGCTTAAAGCGGCGCCTATCGCCTTTTATAATGCGCCGGTTAAAATCAGAGGTAGCAAAAGATTTGCCACCGCGCACAGATATTGTGCGTTATTGCGAGCTAGACGAAAGAGAGCGTGAAGCTTATCAAACCTATCTACTAGCCTGCCAAAATGAGGTAGTAGCTCAGCTTGGTGCCGAGCATTCGGTGCTTGAGATGCTGGAAATCCTTTTGCGGTTGCGGCAAATTTGT
>CALBMD010000045.1 GCA_937896265.1 uncultured Pseudomonadota bacterium | reverse complement strand
AATAATTTAAATGTTCTGGGCTTTGTGTTGGCAAAGCATATAGCCATGGTTTTTGCAACTTTTAATGCCCTCAATGAGCGCTCAGATAAGCAGAAGATAATTGATGCATTTATCGAAAGAAAGCTAGACGAGTGGGAGCTTTCTGCTAACATGCGGAAAAAAATTGTTACAAATATTAATAAGGGGCTTGGAGATTGGGATAAAAAAGGAAGATTTAATGCTCGTCAAGGGATAGAAGATGCGCGTCGTGTTGCCCTAGCCCTTGATCAAAGCGTCCTATCTTTGGAGCAATCACCTGCAAAGGGAGCGAACTTAGCCGAGGCGATGGGTGTGGGGGAGGAAGAGGAAGATATAAGCCACCAGCACGGAGTGTTATTTAGCTCTGCTAGCAAATCAGCTTCCCAGCCGCAGAAACTGCCAGTGGTGCAGCAGCAAGACCAATCATCAAGTCAGGAAGAAAAAAAGCCATCATCTTCTACTGGTGCAAGACTAGACTACAAATCCTAAAATTGTCATTTTCAAGCTTGCCTTTGGATCAAGAGCAGCTTAAGGCTGCTCTTTTAGTTTATATTCTCATTTAAACAATAAAAAATCTTTTGCTTCGGTTTTCTGTTTGCGGAGAGGGACTCCCAGATCCTCCTAACCCCATGATTCATATACAAAATCCCTCCCAACCCCCCCCTCCTACATCTCCAAACCCCCATTTCCGATAATAGATACTATCTGCAGCAAGCAGCTTGATAAAAGCCTTTATTGTATGTACAATGTAACTAGAGGCCTTGCGGATATGGGGTGGCGGTTTGGTTAGCGAAAGGAGCTGGGCTTCGGGCTTGCATACCAGTTAATTTTAAGGTGGAAGGCAAAATTTTTAAGCCCCAAAAAGAAAAACCCCGAGTCTCAACCAGGCAAGCTGGGAGATACAAGGATTATTCGAGGACAGTAATGAATGTAGGTACAATGATTATGTGACATCACAAAAAAATATCCCGGGTTCTGCATAAGCGAGAAACACCGGGCGTCATGAAGAAAGTTTAGACTAAAAAGGCTAAATATGCAAGAAAAACTGGAAGAGATTTATAGCTGTCTATCAGGGCAGCGCATGAGCAAATACCAATGCTTGGGAGTTGAGCCATTAGACTTATACAAATGGAATATTGCTTTAAGTGAAGCCCTTTACCCGTTATTACACACTATAGAAATAGCTATGCGTAATCGCCTGCATATAGAGATCGGGCAATTATTAAATGATCAAAAGTGGCTACTAAATAGGAATGAGCAAATACTAGAGCGGCTAAATGAAAATTGGCAACAAAAAATAGATCACTATATTCGTGCCCTTAGAAAAAAAGGCAAATTAGACGAAGGACATTTAGTAGCAGAACTGAGTTTTGGCTTCTGGACGGCCTTATTGAGTGGACCATTTGAACATAGAAAATTATTATGGCCACAATTAAAGAGTACAG
>CALBMD010000044.1 GCA_937896265.1 uncultured Pseudomonadota bacterium | reverse complement strand
TGTAGGTAGCCTTTGTTTTAAACCCCTGGTGTGAGAGCCTTCTTTGTCATTTTTGAAAGTCTGTTCGGTCACTTGCGAATTTTCCATCTTATCTATGCGAAAAAGTTGTCAACTAACCTCGCTACTATGACCACAGCCATTAACAACTAGTAGGCACAAAGAACTTCATGTCCTGCTCGAGCTGAACCAGCTCCGTGCCGCTTGTAGCCCCCAGCTCCGTGCCGCTTACCCGTGCCGCTTACCCGTGCCGCTTGTTCCGCTTGTTCCGTTTCTTGTTTGCCGCTTGTTTTTTGGCTTAAGTCCATTTTTTGCTTGACTCCGTCCAAACATTTCAACCCCCTCCTCAGAGGGGCGGTAGCAGAAACCTTCTGTCAAGAACAATATGCCTTTAGTTGTTGACCAGGTGATGGCAATTTCAGTACATTCTCTCTCGTATTCTAAAAATTAGAGGATATTATGTCAGAGTTATCAACTAAAGACAGGATTGCAAAGCTAATCCAAGACCACCCTGTTATGCTTTTTATGAAGGGTGATAAAGATGAACCTATGTGTGGCTTTTCAGCGCAAGTCGTAGCTATTCTCAAGCGGCATGGGGTTGAATTTCATACTGAAGATATTTTAAAAGACTGGGACCTACGTGAAGGGATTAAGTCTTTTTCAAATTGGCCAACACTTCCTCAGCTATATATCCATGGGGATTTTATTGGCGGTTGTGATATTGTCATGGAGATGGAAAGAAAAGGGGAACTAAAGGATCTCCTAAAAGTCTAACGACTCTAGTCGCCTAAAAATTAAAGGGAAGTAACGCCTAATGGACCCACGTTTTTATACCCTTGCTGTGCATTCAGGCGCCAAGATTGAACCTATTACAGGCGCTGTCAATATTCCAATCTTTCAAACTTCAACGTTTGCCCAAAGCTCACCTGGCAAGCACTCAGGTTATGAGTACTCAAGAGCGGGTAACCCGACTCGTACTGCTTATGAAAAAGCTTTAGCAGAGCTAGAAGGTTCTGCTCATGGGCTTGCTTTTTCCTCAGGATTGGCAGCAGAGCAAGCAATTATTCAGATTCTAAACCCCGGTGATCACGTCTTAGTTTGTGATGATATCTACGGTGGTACTGGTCGCTTGTTTCGTCAGCTATTTAGCAAATATGGCCTAGAGTTTGATTTTATTGATATGACAGACTTGGAGTTTGTGAAGAGCCAGCTTCGCTCTAATACTCGTATGGTTTGGATTGAGACGCCAAGCAACCCCACATTAAAGCTTGTCGATATTAAAGGTGTTTCTCACCTCAGTAAGGCTCATAAGGCCATTGTTGTTGTTGATAATACTTTTGCCTCCCCAGTCTTTCAGCGTCCTCTTCAGCTGGGAGCTGATGTTGTCATCCACTCTACAACCAAATACATTGGCGGCCATACCGACCTAATAGGTGGTGCGGTCATGATGGATGATGATGAGCTTTATGAAAAGATTAAGTTTGTGCAATTTGCCGCAGGAGCTATTCCTGGGCCACAGGATTGCTACTTGTTACATCGGAGCATTAAAACATTAGCTATACGCATGATGCAGCATCAGGCTAATGCTAAAGAGGTGGCTGCCTTTTTGGAAGGCCACCCTCGAGTAAGAAAAGTTTTTTTTCCGGGATCACGCACACACCCTCAATATGCTTTGGGCAAGGAGCAGATGTCTGGTTACTCAGGGATTGTTAGCTTTGACTGGAATGGTACATTTGAAGAAGTTATTAAGATCACAAAACGGTTCAAGCTTTTTACATTGGCTGAAAGCCTAGGTGGGGTAGAATCGCTTGTAAATCATCCTGAGCAGATGACCCACGCATCGGTACCGGCTGAGCTGCGCAAAAAGTTAGGTATTAGTTCGACGTTGCTTAGGCTCTCGGTTGGCATTGAATTCCATTCTGACTTGATAGCTGACTTGGATCAGGCTTTATCTTTCTGATTTTAACCCCAGCTCAACGAGCAGGGTGCTACATGTTGTAGCTACTTCTGCCTCGCCATCAATAACAATATCAGCAAAAGCTTTTGTCGGTTCAATAAACTGAAAATACATCGGTCTTACTGAGGCAAAATATTGTTTGAGGACACTGCCCATCTCGCGACCGCGACGTTGAGTGTCACGCTCTAAACGTCTTGCTAAGCGAACGTCCATAGCCGTATCGATATAGATTTTGAGATCTACCATGCTTCGAAGCTGGGGGTAATAAAGTGCAAATAGCCCATCAAGCAGTAAGATTCCCTTTGGCTCAACCATCACCTTACCCCGCCTAGTATGGGTAGTAAAATCATAGCAAGGTCTAGCTATAGCTTGGCCTTGCATCAGTAAAGCTACATGAGTGGTGAGTAGTTCATGATCGATGGCATCAGGGTGATCGTAGTTGATCTCGTTTCGCTCTTTTGGGCTCATATTTGAGCGGTCCAAATAATAATCATCTAGCGATAATACTAAATGAGATCCAATGCGTTGTGACAGTGCCTCAATTAAGAAGCTTTTACCGGAACCTGATCCACCAGCGATGGCAATTACCTTCATTTTCGACATACTGCCCTAGCCCTTCCTCGTGTATGCTTATTTTGTTACAATAGCCTCCCTGAGGCTAACTTGTCGCTCGTGCAGTTCAAAAAAGGTGTTGTTGGCAGCAAAAATCGTCCCTAACCGTACTAAAATGTACTGTCTTCGTCGCGATTTTATTGCCGCCTTGCCATTTTAGAATTTGGCGCAAGCGGTCGTTTCGTAAATTCGCCAGCGACTAACTTTACCAACCACTGGGAGCCCTGTGATTATGAGCCAGCCACCTAAGCACCCGACCCATCATATCCGGCTAACTTCGCATCCTGATCCTCACGGGCCAAAACCTATTGCCATTCACTGGACTGCTAAAACAGCGCAAGCACGTGGTCCTGTCATAGCAACAACAAGCAACTATGATTATCGTAATGCTATCGGTAGTCATTCTGGTTCTTACTCTGTTTATCGTGCCCTAGCTATTGCTGCTGGTCATCTTGATCCAGAGCATCGAGCTGATCTTACCGATACGACACCAGCTGCTGTGCTGGGGGCGCATGCTGACCCAAATAAGATTGTCTCCCTTGATCCATTTGGCCATTTAGTTGCCCAATCCTTCAAGGGGTATTTTGATAAAGGCTATGATATTCGGCCTACAATTGCTATTACGAAAGCGCACGTACGGCTCATGGAGATTGAGGATGCTATCGAAAAGAAGCGCTTAACCCCTGATGGTAAGGTGTTGCGCGAAAATGGTGAGGCGCTGGTGACTAAGGCGGCGGTAGAGCCTGTGTGGTTTTTGCCAGGCATTGCTGAACGGTTTAAGATCTCAGAAGGTGATCTTAGGCGTGTTCTATTTGAACAAACAGGTGGAATGTATCCTGAACTAGTGACCCGTTTTGATCTTAAAGTATTTTTACCCCCTATTGGGGGTATGACGGTATATATTTTTGGTGATGAAACCACTATCTCAGATGCAAGCAAGCCCTTAAATGTCAGAGTGCATGACGAATGTAATGGCTCAGATGTCTTTGGCTCTGATATATGCACTTGTCGACCTTATCTTGTGCATGGCATGGAGTTATGTATTCAATCTGCCCAAGCTGGGGGAGCTGGTGTTATTGTTTATAATCGCAAAGAAGGTCGCGCTTTGGGTGAAGTAACTAAATTTCTCGTATACAACGCGCGCAAACGTCAGGCGGGAGGCGATAGGGCGGACACTTATTTTGAGCGTACAGAATGCGTCGCTGGTGTTCAGGATATGCGTTTTCAGGAAATCATGCCTGATATTTTACATTGGCTAGGAATCCGTGTCATTGATCGTTTTGCTTCAATGAGCAATATGAAATATGACGCGATCACGCAAACTGGGATAGAGATTCTTGAGCGTGTCTCAATTCCCGATGATTTGATTCCTGAGGATGCTATGGTGGAGATGGAAGCCAAGAAGGCGGCTGGCTATTTTAGCAATGAAGAAAAGCCGACATTGGACGCTCTGCAAAAGACAAAGGGGCGGGGTTTAAATGAGTGAAGGGACAAGGGCACTAGAAATTATTAGATCTTTGGAAACAGTAAGAGCACGCTGTCATGAGTTAGTGGTTTTAGGTAAAAAAGACAAGCTAACGCATTTTCGGATAGACCAAACTTTAATGCCCAAGGTTGTGGACTATATATGTGAAGAAATAGCTACAAATTATCCTAACTTCGATGTGCCCTACCATAGTCGCTATCGCCATGTGGAGATTGAAGGTCATAGCCGTCTTGAAGAATTGAAAAGTCAAATAAGACCAGGCTCAAAATTTGACTGGGGTAAGCTTTGTATCGACTTTGTTGTGGTGTCTGTTTTACTAGATGCGGGGGCAGGGCCAAGCTGGCGTTACATGGATAAGGCCTCTGGAAAGGTTTTTTCTCGCTCAGAAGGCTTAGCTATTGCCAGTTTTAACATGTTTACTTCAGGACTTTTTTCTAATCGTCCTGATGAACCGTGCCGTGCAGACGGTCAGGCTCTACGCCGTTTAAATGCCAAAGACCTGAGTCAAGGGCTGCAAATAACAGCCAAAAACCAGCTAGCAGGTTTTGAAGGCCGTCTTGATCTCTTGCGCCGTCTTGGGGATGTGCTAGCGCAAAAAGGTCCAGATAATCGGGTTGCATCTATTTTTGTTGATCTTGCAAGTAAAGATCCTACGGTGCATGCTGCGCAATTGTTTAAGCGGGTGCTTATTGGCCTGCAAGATATTTGGCCTAATGGATTTATGTTGGCTGGAACTAATGTTGGCGATGTTGGCTATCATTCCCAAATTAGTGGCGAAGGTAAAACAAAAGGGCTTGTACCTTTTCATAAGCTGTCGCAGTGGTTGACCTATTCCTTGCTAGAGCCGTTTGAAGCGATGGGATACACCGTCACTGGGCTTGATAGCCTAACAGCGCTTCCTGAGTATAGAAATGGCGGACTCTTGATTGATTTAGGCCTCATTCAGGTTAAAACGCCTAGAGCGCTAGATAAAGAATATGATGTGGCAGACGAGCTTATCGTTGAATGGCGTGCTTTGACTCTCGGTCTATTCGATGAAATTGCTGATTTGATTCGTAAAAAACTTGATCAGGCGTCTCTTCCTCTAGCGAAAATTCTGCAAGGAGGTAGCTGGAGTGCTGGCCGTAAGATCGCTAAGACTTTACGGTTAGATGGAGCGCCGCCTATTAAGATTCGTAGTACCGGAACACAGTTTTGATCGCAACACGTAAGGAGCATCATGGCAAAAGTTCACGAGATTACTCATCCTTTGCTGCAGCATAAACTGACATTAATGCGACGCAAAGAGACCTCTACAGTTAAGTTTCGTAACTTGATGCGAGAGGTGTCGATGCTTTTGGGATATGAGGTAACCCGTCATATGCCGATGACGACGGAAACGATAGAAACTCCTTTTGAAACCATGGAAGCACCTGTGCTTTTGAAAAAGAAAATGGCTGTCGTTTCCATCCTGCGAGCTGGGAATGGTTTACTAGATGGAATGCTGCAGCTTCTGCCTACAGCTCGTGTAGGGCACATTGGTCTTTACCGAGATAAGAATGCGCAGTCGATTGTGGAATACTACTTGAAGCTGCCTCCCGACATTTCAGAGCGTGATGTTTTGGTAGTGGATCCTCTTTTGGCAACTGGGCAGTCGGCAGTTGTTGCTATCAACCGTATTAAGGCTGCCAAGCCAAAGTCTATCCGTTTTGTTTGTCTTTTAGCAGCTCCTGAAGGGTTAGAGTACTTTTTTGAACATCATCCTAATGTTTCTGTTTATACAGCCGCTGTTGATCGTTGTTTAAACGAGAAATCTTATATTTTGCCCGGGTTAGGCGATGCAGGCGACAGGCTCTTTGGTACTATTTAATTTTTTTAACGATGAGAGCCCCTCTTCTAAAAAGACAGAATCGGTGATTAAATAGTAAGGTGCATTTTCTTATACACCTTACATATACGAAAGCTAGCTTGCCATGGCTTATGAGCATAACTTGAGTCTATTATCTGTGCCTCTCTTTGCCCTTTGTCACAATGATGTGCCGGAAATTGTCGTGCACGGTAAGGCCTTTGTTTATGACCCAGGAGCAAAAACGCCTCAACTCCCTCCCGCTTTTACGGTGATTGGTCGTTCTCTTCTTAATCCTTGGCAGTTTATAGCTTGTGATATCGCTGGCCGAGAAGACTTTTGGTCTATTGGTTTATCGATGCATTCGGGGCAGCAAATGCACATGAAAGCTATCGAAATTTTGAGCCAAATTGCCAATGTCACCGATGATGATCTCATTTGTCCAAGGCAGGACCCTTTGGATTTAGATCAGGTGTCTTTTCTTAAGATGATGGGTTATAAGGCGCTGCGCAAGCACCACCCTAATGCAGGTAAACATCTATTGATGCTTGCTACCTGTGAGTTGCGAGGCTATGCCAAAGACACGTATTGGGACATAGGCCACCCTATTCAAAAGACGTTATCAGCACTCATTGGTAAAGAAGCCAAAGATCGCGTGCAATGCGTGCAGGATAGTTGTGGTCTACCAAGCTTCTCGCTTAATGTCCGTGTGCTACAAAATATGTGGGCTAGTTTTGCCGAAGAAAGCAACGCTAAAGCAGTGCATATTAAGGAACTTTGGTTAGCCAACCCTATTTTAGTGGGCGGCAAAGGACGTCTAGACTCCGAACTTACCCTTGCAGCAGGCGGTAAGGCCCTGGTAAAAGAGGGATCAGAAGGCCTTCTACTGGTGCAGTCATTGCCTGTAGCAGGGCAGCGAGTAGCTTCTGTTGTGTTAAAGCTAGCTTCTGGACAAGGGAAATCGCATTTGGCGCTTGGGCTTTTAGCGGCACTTAGAGCAAATCCAGATTTGCCAGATGTGTTTAATGATCTAAAAAGATACCTTGAAAACCACATTGAAAAATGGGCCAGCCTTTCTCGCCGCTTCGTTTCGTATTAAAGGATATTTATGCCAACCTATCATGTGAGTCGGCAAGAGCATGGTCTTGCCGTCGATAAAGCTATATTAGCTTTAGGAAGCGATCTTTCTCGTCGACAGATTCGTACAATTTTAGACCAAGGGGGTATTGCTGTTGATGGTAAGCGAGTTTTCACTGCTTCTTTTAAGGTAAAGATTGGGCAAGTAATTCGGATTCAGGTCTTGATAAAACCTCAAGCTAGGGTAAAAGCAGTTAGCCTATCGGTCGCTGATGTGATCTACGATCATGATGGTATTGTGGCATTTAATAAGCCAGCTGGTATTGCTGTGCAGAAAGTGCGCTCCGTTAAGAGTGAATCGATGGATCTCTTAGCACAAAAGCTGCTTCGCCAAAGTGGTAGATTGTCACTAGATCAGGCTTTGATTCTTTGTCATAGATTAGATAAAGAGACAACGGGTGCCCTGCTTTTTGCTGATAATGTGGCAAAGGCTGCTCTTTTGATGGCAGCATTCAAAGCAAAAGAGGTTTCTAAAACTTATTGGGCGTTGAGCTTTGGTATGCCTAAGAAGAAAAGCTGGCAGTGTAAGAACCATCTTTCACCTATTCATCCCAAGACAGGGATTGTTAGCGCCGTAAAGAGCGGTGGCAAAATTGCGGTGACGGATTTTAATGTGTTGCAAGTGTTCGCCCGCCAGAAGTGTGCTCTTATCGAATGTAAACCGCATACAGGTCGAAGCCACCAGCTGCGGGTGCACCTTGCTAGTGCTGGGCTACCTATTGTTGGTGATAAGAAATATTTTTCTCAAGATGTTGGATTATTGCCAAAAGAACTACTGCGCTTAAGCGGTGATAGCCATTTTTTGCATGCTAAACATGTTGCCTTCAAAGTCGATGAAACAACCCATCAAGTGGAAGCGGCCCTGCCACAAGCTTTTCAAAAAGCACTAGATGTCTTGCGTGGCTCATCGACTGAATAAATCCTAAGCCTTCCAAACCCTGTTAAGCCCATTGAGAGCAGCCACCCGGTAGGCTTCAGCCATCGTTGGGTAGTTAAATGTTGTGTCGATGAAATATCGTAGCGTGTTCTGCGGAGCCGGTTGCAACATAACTACTTGACCGATATGGATAATCTCAGAGGCATTATGGCCAAAGCAGTGAACTCCTAGTATTTCAAGAGTGTGAGCATGAAATAAGATTTTCAACATACCTACGGTTTGACCAGAAATCTGTGCTTTTGCCAAGTGACGAAAGGAGGCATGGCCAATTTCATAAGGAATATTAGCTTCTGTGAGATCTTTCTCTGTTTTGCCAACACATGAAATCTCTGGGCTTGTATAAATTCCAACAGGAATATCTTTAATAAGCTTATTATCGCAATGATTATCCTTGATATGGCGTGAAGCAAAGCGTCCTTGATCGTAGGCAGCGCTAGCTAATGAAGGAAAACCGGTGACATCACCAACAGCATAAATATGTGGTGCGGTCGTTTGATAGTGTTCATTTACAACAATAGCCCCGCGACGATCGATTTCAATACCTAAATCTTCAAGGCCAAGATTATTGCTATTGCCTTGCCGTCCACAGGTATAAAGGAGGATATCAGATTTTATTTTTTTGCCAGAGCGACAATGAACAATGACCCCGTCTTCTACTTTTTCTACTTTCTCTAGCGCTTCACCATTGCGAATTAGCACACCGTTGTCGCGCAGATGATAGGATAAAGCTTCGCTAATTTCATTATCAAGAAAATCCAGCAATCGCGCTTCAGAATTGATCAAATTGACCTTTCGTCCCAGAGATCGAAAGATGCAAGTATATTCACAGCCAACAACCCCAGCGCCATAGACAGTGATAGTTCTTGGTAAATGTTCCAAAGCCAGGACGGTATCAGAGCTAAAAACCCGCTCAGAATCTAATTCTAACGCCCCTGGGATATAAGGCCGTGCCCCTGTAGCTATTACGAAATGCTTAGCTCGTAATGTTGTTTTTTGTCCGTCTTCTTGGTCAATGGAAATAGTATGAGCATCAATAAATCGGCCCCGACCGCAAAATAAATCAACGCCGTTTCGTATATAATGGCTTGTCCGCATTGAAACCTGTTTCTCTATGACTTTCTTTGCATTAAACAAAAGATCAGAGAAACGCACCTGGCTGCGGTCAAAGTATTTACCGCAAATAGGGTCTGTTTCAAAAGAAACAAGCTGATGTGCTACTTGACGCAAGGCTTTGGATGGGATCGTAGCAACATGAGTGCAGTTGCCACCTACAGCAGAATGGGCGTCTATCACCGCTACTTTTGAGCTTGTTTTAGCAGCTTGCATGGCAGCCCCTTCGCCGCCTGGGCCTGAACCGAGGATTATCAAGTCATAGTCAAAAGCATCAACGTCCACGTTAACCCCTCTATTGTGAGCCTCTATGCGTATTTTACATCGTGGTTAGACGAAGAGATACTAGTCCATTCCACTCCGAGCGACGCAAAGTGGCAACAAAATTATCTCCATTTGCTTTTTCACCGCGAGCTAGTTGATAGTCATGCGACTCTAAGTCCTGGCGGCTAATGCCAAAACCTAAATGAACACTCTGGTTAGCCTTGTAATATATGGTGAAACGGCTTTCTTTGAGGCGCACTTTTTTGTGGCTCTTTGTATCATCATCATCTCGGCGTGTAGCTACACGGGTGCCTAAGCTATCCATGTAAGAAATGCCTAGTGGTAAGAGTGTCTCGGGCAAAACTGTCAGTTCAATGCGGGGACCAAGATAGTGAATTTCTTCAGAGACATTTTCGGAATGAACAAGACCACCTAATTGAGCGCCAAGTGTACCTGCCACATATTCGCTGCGTAACACTTGCACTCCAAGACTTGTTTCTAACACACTGGCATCAAGCGCATTCGAGCGATTGGCAGTAAAATCGCCATAGACTGCAGCATTAAGCCCCTCGCGAAATAAAGTGCCTTTGCTCCTGCCTTTGGCTGAGAAATGCTGGATTTCTTCAGCATGAGCGATCAAGGAGAAGGTGAGTGTTCCGACAAATACCATAAATCTTACTTGCATCAAGTTAACCTTTCTTTATACTGGCCGAGCCTAAGAGGTAAATATTCGCCTATCTTGCGGATTTGGCGGCTAATTCTATTAAATGTCTGATGCGAATGCAAGCAGCCATAGCTGCAAAGCCCTTCTTGCTTGCACCCAAACTTAGCTCTTGCAGGCGAATTTATTAGCGGGCTATCGTTGAATAAAATATTATCCTGCTAGATAAATCTCTTTTTGGTAAAGTGATCGTGACGCGAATTTCGCCCGTTTGAGGGATGCTTTTAACTTTTGGTGGGATCCAAATACTGTATGAAAGAACTTCTCAATAGCGCCCGCTTTGGCCCATTTTTTGTGACGCAGTTTATCGCTGCATTCAATGATAATGTATTCAAAAATGCCCTTGTGATCTTGATAGCTTTTCGCGCTGCTAACGAAATTGAAGCTGGTCTGTGGATCAACATTGCATCGGGTCTGTTTATTCTTCCATACTTTTTGTTTAGTCCGATTGCTGGGCAACTGGCTGACAAGTATGAGAAGTCGTCGTTGATTCGAGTTGTGAAATTTGCTGAAATTTTCATCATGATCTTTGGTGCTTTGGGTTTTTATTATGATCATATAGGTTTTTTAATTGCCATTCTCTTCTTAATGGGCACACAATCAACGTTTTTTGGCCCTGTGAAGTATTCTATTTTACCGCAACACCTTCATGAACATGAGATCGTGACAGGAACAAGTTTGGTTGAAATGGGTACTTTTGTTTCTATTCTTCTTGGCACTATTCTTGGTGGTGTCTTGATAAAATTAGGCACTATTTGGGTCTGCATAGCTATTATATTATTTGCAGTATTAGGCTGGATTAGCGCCTTAAAAGTACCGAATGCGCCAGCAGCTTCACCTGATTTAAAGATCACCAAAAATCCTATGGCTGAGATCATCAGCCTCATGGAACTATCGCGGCAAAATGATTCTATTTTCTATTCTATCTTCGGTATCTCTTGGTTTTGGTTTTTTGGTGCGACATTTTTAGCTCAGATTCCAAATTATGTCAGTCATACTTTGCATGCTGATGAGTTTGTGATCACAGTTTTTTTAGCTATATTTACTCTTAGCATTGCTGTTGGCTCCTATGTTTTTGATAAGCTGTCAAAGGGGAATGTGGAAGTCGGTTTAGTATGCTTGGGTGCTTTAGGAATGAGCTTTTTTACCTCAGACCTATGCCTGATGGACACCAGCTATTTTCTTGATAAAAAGTTAAATTTTTGGGGCTTTTTATTTAATGAATATTCATTGACGCCCTATCGCATCATGGCAGATCTTGGCTTCATTGGATTTTTTGGCAGCTTCTTTATTGTTCCACTTTATACACTGTTGCAGCAACGTAGCGAGAAAGAGAGTTGTTCTCGTATCATAGCTGCCAATAATATCGTCAATGCTCTATTTATGGTTGCTTCATCTGTCATTGCTATGGGTTTTTATAGTATTGGTTTTGTTACCAAGGATATCTTAGGTTTCTTGAGCATTATGAATTTGTTTGTATGTTTGTATATAGTGATTTCTATGCCGGAGTTCTTCTTAAGGTTTGGCAGCTGGATTTTAGCGAAGACTACCTATTATTTCGAATTTGAGGGCCAAGAGAATATTCCTCGTAATGAGGGAGCAATTATTATTTCTAATCATATTAGCTACATTGATTGGTTTATTCTTTCTTTAGCTTGTCAAAGACCCATTCGTTTTGTAATGGATCAAAACCTCTACAATAAACCTATCTTAAATTTGCTTTTTCGGCGGATGAAGTGCATCCCTTATGCTCATAATCATCCTGTGTTAAATGCAAGTTCTATTGAGTGTATTCATGAAGCTCTTGATCGCAAGGATTTGGTGTGCCTATTTCCAGAGGGGCAAATTAGCAAGGATGGAAAATTAGGAGAGTTTAAGCGGAGTATGGAAGCTATCGCTAAGGATAGGCCTGTGCTATTTGTTCCTATAGCTCTAAACGGCTTATGGGGTACTATATTTTCGCGCAAAAGCCCTCGGCCTATACTTCTAAGCCATAGGACACGCAAAAGAGTGCAAGTTCGGATTGGCAAGAAGATTTCAGGTTTGCGCTTAACAGCTAAGAGCTTGGCAGAGCAAGTGGCGCAGCTTTGTGCTTAGTCAGTTTCTCCTGTGAGTCTTCCCTCAGACGCTTCTTTGCTTTCAGTTGCGGTTTGTGGTTGTCTGCGCTATAGTTTTCATACTTGCGGAAATAGCTCAGTTGGTAGAGCGCCAGCTTCCCAAGCTGGAGGTCGCGAGTTCGAACCTCGTTTTCCGCTCCATAGTTTCTTCAGAGTTGTCTATGAGTCTTCCAACTCAAATAGAAAAAGACTTTCATGTTCACCTTCATGGGTGTTTAGACCCTCAAGACCTTTGGTCTATGGGTAAAGATCTTTGGCAAGATCGCCAAGACAAATTGGCTTGGTACGCGCAGGAGTTTGAAAAAGCAACAGGGCGAAAGCCTGATGTTGCGTCCTATTGGCAAGATCAAGATGGTCAGGCAATATTAGCTCAAGATTTTCTTTGCCTAGAACCGACAACTTTTGCTGTTTTTCAAGCCAAATTCAATCTCATTATTGCTCTCTGCCCTATACTTTTAAGTAATATATCAACACAAGAGTACATTATCCGCAAAGTAGCAAAAACCTCTGGTCTGATTTATTTCGAAGCTAGAACTTTAATCCCTTTTTACTATACGGCCACTGATGCAGCTCGCTATCTTTTTATACTGTGCCAAAGCATAAAAAAATTAAATTGCGAACTAGCGATGCAGACAAAACTTGTTTTCAGCCTATTTCGCGAGCCAAAGCTAGCGCTGCTGCACTATGAATGGTTACGAGAATTTTGCCGTCAAGAGCCAAAATTAGCAGAAGTCATTGTTGGCATTGATTTTGCCTATGATGAAATAGCCTATCCTCCAAAGACACGTGCCACTCTCATGGCTAAATTTCGTGAAGATAATGAGCGAGAAAGGCCTTTGGAACTTTTATGTCATGTTGGTGAAGTTTTTGCTAGTGTTTCGAGTGCTTGTCGTTGGATTTTAGAAACTTTTCAACAAGGTGTTTGGCGTTTGGGTCATGCAACTGGATTAGGTATTGATCCAGCTAACTTTTTAGGTCACTTAATCCAAGAGTCAGAAGAAGAAATTGCAGACCATCAAATCTGGCTCGCTCAAAATAAAGAGCTGCTTCGTGAGCATGGGTATTGCGCCGATTTTACACCTGTGCAGGTTTATGATGAGGAAAGTATAGCTTCAGCACGGAGCCTACAGCAGGCAGTTGCCAGTATTCTCAAGCAGCATGGCGCTACTATAGAGAGCTGCCCAACTTCTAACCTGCGTCTGGGGCAAATCCGTGAGTTAAGCTACCATCCACTTAAGTTTTTTGCTCAGCAAGGTCTTAGCGTCCATATTTGTACTGATGATCCAGGAATCTTTGCCACTTCCTGGCAAGAAGAACTTGCTTTAGCCAGAAAAATCATTTGAGCTACTGCAAACGCTTGAGACCAAAAAAAGCTGAAGGATCTTTTCGAGCGACTAACTTGCCCCATATAGAAGAAAAGTTTACCACGCCATAGGATTGAGAAATGCGACATACAGCGCGATTGTCTCCTAAAATAAACAAATAATTTTCTGGAACAGATACTTTTGCATAGGGCGCCTCTTTTAATATCAGCTATGTTGCTACAGGCTAAATGATTGGCAAAAATCTGATCGCCTGGTTGTATAGTCGGCTGCATACTGAAAGTCGGGAATAGAAACCAATTTACAACAAAGTGACGGATGCCTGATAGCAAGAGCAAAAAAACTACGCTGGCGACACTTAGACAACCTACTACTTTCAATAAAGTACGAATTTTCATCTTTTAAATGTTTCTTTAAAGGAGAAAAAAATTGGAAGGCATGAAGCCTCCACCCAAAGTGGTACAAGATCTACATGCGCACGTCAACAGTACGTGTCCTGAGCCGAAGGCGAAGGGTCTCCCTCGACGCTCTCTGCTATGCAGAGTGTCCGCATCTTAAAATTGAAAACAAAAGAGGGGTCTGGAGAAACAAGCTTCGCATACAGATGGTCCCCAGAAAAGAGTCTCTTGGCAGAATGCCCAATGCCAAGGCTGTCTCATTAGGTAAATCCTGTACAGCTAAATACCCTCGCTGATACCGATACTAAAAGTGAAGCTGGTAGGCTTAGAGCAATGAGCATCAAAGAATACAATCAAAAGCGTAAATTTACGAAAGGTCCTCGTGGTGAGCCCACAAGTGAACCCATTGGCAAAGAGGCTGATGCTACAGTTGGCAATAGAGCTAGCTTTATGGTGCATAAGCATGCAGCTAGCCATCTTCACTATGATCTGCGTATTGAATTAGATGGAGTTTTGAAAAGTTGGGCGATTCCAAAAGGGCCAAGCCTTAATATTACTGAGCAGCGCTTAGCTGTTTATGTTGAAGATCACCCTCTAGCCTATGCTCATTTTGAGGGAAAGATTCCAGAAGGTAACTATGGGGCCGGAAGCACGCTTATTTGGGATGCTGGTACCTATACTGAGCGTCAGGCTAAAACTCGCACTGAAAGCGATCAAAATATCAGAGACGGCCTTATTAAAGGCAAGATAACTTTTTTTCTTTTTGGCCAAAAACTAAAAGGAGAATTTGCTCTTGTGCGTCTCAAAGAGGGTAAAAATTGGTTGCTGCTGAAAAAACGCGACAAGATGGCTTCTTATAAAGATATCTTACTTGAAAATCGTTCAGTAGCTTCTGGCTTGCGTATTGAAGAGTTAGCAGAGCTTGCAGAGGCTCCTCATTGGCTCAGGCAAGAAGGAGAGAAGCAGGCGGAGCTGAAAAGGTGGCAAGTTAAAAAAACAGATTTAGCTCTAGCAAAAAGCAAAGCAGGAAGTGGCAAATTATTTTCTTTCATGCTGCCTAGTGTTAGCGACACTCCCATTGAAGAAAAAAACTGGCTATTTCTAGAGCAAATCAAGGGCTTTCGAGTGCTCTTGACTATGAAAGATGGGCATTTGGAAATTAAGGGAAAAGGTCGCGTTGATATTGCAACGCGCTTTGCCATCCTTAAAACTTTTTTTGCTGATTTAGCGAGTGAATGTTGCTTAGAAGGTCAAATATTCGTTCTAGATGACAAAGGTGAACCTAGCCGTCAACTTTTATTGCAATACCAAAAAGGTAATAAGGCACAGTTAAGGGTGAGCATTGACGACATCTTAACTATTGATGGCAAAGATATTCGTTCTTTGCCTTTTAAAACTAGGCGGCAACAGTTATCTGTTTTAACTTTACCACACGGTGTTGTCATCAACCCTCTTTTAACTAGCTATGATGGTGTTCATGAAGTCAAAGCCTATCATCCTGAAGGAGTCTACAAATCAGGGGTTAGCACAGCTTGTGTGATTTTTGTGAATCAAATAGAGCAAGAGAAAACATCAAATGATCCTAAATTGACTCTTGTCCCTAAAGTATCATTTGAAATAATTGCGCGTCGTTTTGAATTAGAAGACCTGACAATTGAGATGCGTGGTAGTGATAATATCAAATATAAAGACGGGCCACTGATAACACACACACAGAAAATATTGTGGCCAGAAGAGAAGATTACAAAGGGTGATTTGGTTGAATACTATGCGCAGGTTGGTAAAATCATGGTGCCTTATGTAAAAGACAGGCCCATTTCCATGAATAGGCATCCCCATGGTGTCTTGGGGCAGAGCTTTTATCAAAAAGATCTTACTGGCTATTTACCACCTTGGTTGAAGACACATCGTGTAACATCTTCGCGTAAAGATTTCATCAATTTTTGTCTCTGCCAAGATGTGCGTAGTCTCTTATATATAGCTAATTTGGCTTGTATTGAAATTCATCCTTGGCTCTCACGAGTAGGTAGTCTTGACACTCCAGATTATTGTGTCATTGATCTTGATCCTGATGATAATAATAGCTTTGATCAGGTTATTGAGGTGGCGCAGCAATGCTATCTATTGCTCGAACAGATAGGAGCTAAAGGCTATCTGAAAACATCAGGAGCAACAGGACTTCATATCTATATCCCAGTTCGCAATATGGATACTTATGAGACAGTTCGTAGTTTTGGCCACGATTTTGCAGCTATCATTCATAGTCGTTTGCCAAAAACAACAAGTATAGAACGCAATAAAAACAAGAGACTTGGTCGGATTTATATCGACTATATGCAAAATGCAAGAGGCCAAACTCTAGCAGCTCCTTACTGCGTTAGGCCAGTAGCTGGGGCGCAAACATCAGCGCC
>CALBMD010000043.1 GCA_937896265.1 uncultured Pseudomonadota bacterium | reverse complement strand
TTCCCTACACGACGCTCTTCCGATCTTTTCTTCGTTAAGTTTTAGCGGCGGCTCTATGACACCGAGCTTTAGCTCAAGTACAACTTCTTATACAGCGTCTATAAATAACTCTATAAACAGCATCACTGTAACACCTACTGTCAATGACTCTAGCGCAACAGTAAAAGTTAATAATGTATCGACAACTTCTGGCAATACCTCTGCTGCTATTTCTATAGTTGTTGGCACAAATACAGTAAATATTGTTGTCACAGCACAAAACGGCGCTACAAAAACTTATACCCTAACTGTCACAAAAGCGGGTCTATTTACGACATTTCAAGCTGCTAGCTTAGTTATTGGCCAATCTGATTTTACGACTGCTGTCGCATCCCCTGATACAAGGACCCCAACTAGCGGTATTACCAACGAACCTTTTACCAACCCAACAGTTATAAATGATATTCTTTATTTACCTGATTTTAAAAACAACCGCATATTAGGGTTTAACTCTTTTCCATCAGCAAATGGCGCAACAGCTAATTTCGTTTTAGGCCAAAGCAGCTTTACTTCTAGTACATCAGGCACTTCAAATATTCTTTTTAGTAGCCCTATGTCACCAATAAGTATTGGAGGAAAATTTCTTATAGTTGATAGAACAAACAATCGCGTTCTTGTTTGGAACTCAATTCCAACCGCAAACACAGCCGCTGATGTTGTTATTGGACAAACAGATATGACCTCTAATTCTTCTGGTTGCAGTGATGCAAAATTCAATCGGCCTTTAAGTATAGCTACTGCCAATGGCAAATTAATCGTGTCTGACTTACTCAACAATCGCATTATGATCTGGAACTCTGTACCTACCACCAATGGTAAGGTGGCAGATGTCGTGCTTGGCCATTCTGATTTTATCACTTGTACAGCCAGCAACGGTAGCTCAGGTATGAATGCTCCAAGGGGCATTTATTCTGACGGAACCCGTTTATTTGTAAGCGACAGCTCTAATAATAGAGTTCTCGTTTGGAACACTATACCAACTGTCAGCAATACTGCTGCTAGCTTCGTATTAGGTCAAAGCGATTTTGTTACTTATACCTCTGGCTGTGATTCATCCTCTTTTAACAGCCCCTATTTTATAACAGGTAGCAAATACAGTTTAGCGGTTGTAGATAGAAATAATCACAGAGTCTTAATTTGGAACAGCATTCCAACTATCACAGATACACCAGCTGACGTTGTGCTTGGCAAAGCTGATATGAACACTAGTGCTCAGTCTGGGATCATAAGTAATAAGTACATGAATCTTCCGCAAGGGGCTTATTATAATGGTTTGAACCAACTAATGGTAGGAGATGACTTAAATTTTCGATGGCTAGTTTTTAACGCTCAATAAAAAAATCTGTTTCAAAAGAAAGAAAATCCAGAGACAGGTTTTCTTTGAACTCCTCACTGCTTTCACGTAATTTTAATTCAACTCGCAATTTGCTTCATATACAACAGCAATGCAAGCCTGCTATAAGCTTATAAATAAGAGATTTATAGGCTTATCATGAGACCAATCATCCAATCACTTATCTTTTTTTGTTTTTTTTCACAAAAAGCCTCATCCTTAAATCTTGACAAAGATTTTAAGGAAACCAGGCTAAAACCATACCTTTTGTTTTTACACCAAGATGGACAATCTTTGCATATTAATGACTTAACTCAACAAAAATTCACTGCTCTACCCCCAAGAGGAATTTACAGCAGCACTGTCTATGCAAAGTTACCCTCATTAGTCAATAAAACTGGCACCAAACGCTTATTTATCCATTACAAATGGATTGTGATGTTTCTAACAATGTATTGCGTTGACACAGCATCAAACTCTCTTCTTTGGCAAAAAGATCTTGGCTACATGGTAGCTCCTAATAAAAAAACCAGCACACCTGGCACTACTTTGGAAGTTACAGTGCCGATCGACAGACCGGTCGATCTCTATTTTGAATTCAAACACGAAAACGCCCTCAATTTTGAACTCTATCTAGAAGCGCCAGAATATGCAGCTTATGTTGATCGCTTTGATAGCGTCTTACTTGGTTTATACTTTGGTATCATAGCGGCCATTTTTTTCTATAATCTCTTCATATTCTTGGTTTTAAGAGATTTGAAATATCTTTTATATCTAGCTGTAATCTTCTTTGGTGATTTCGTAGCCGTTTCCATCATGTATGGGGTAGCAACACACTACTTTTTTCCTCCCGCGATCTTAGCTCAATTTCGCCTTGATAATATCATATTCTCCCTAGCTAGTTTTTTTAGTGTCTTCTTCTGTCTTTTGATGCTTGATCTAAAAAGATCTTCAAGACTAAGTAAGCTCTTTGTGTTTTATCTAACTGTGATAGGCATAATCAATTTCCTTGCGCTTTTGCCATTTTCACGATTTTATATCTCGACGGTGGTTAACTCGAACGCTATCTTAGCTTCAATTTTTGTTTGGATCTCTTGCTTACTCCTTTCACTTCGCGGCAACAAAGGCGCCCTTCATCTTCTCATTGCTTGGTCTGCAATGGATCTCTCGATGGTAATAGCCATGTTGGGCATTCATGGTTTTATTGACGAAACAAACCTTACACGATACTGCCTGTTAATTGGCAAAGGGATAGAAGGGATACTGTTATCTCTAGCTCTGGCTTATAGAATGAGGCAGATGAGAAAAGAAAACGATGAACACATCATAAAAGAGTTGAAGCTTGCTAACGCATCAGCTCTTGCTTTGTCTAGAACCGAAACTATTATCGAAACAACACGATACTTTGCTCATGATATCCGTCGCCCATATTCGATGCTCAAATGTCTTCTACAACTACTGAATCGAGATTCAATTAATCACAGAGATATGATAAAACAGTATGAACCTATGATTCAAAAAGCGATGGAAGATGTTGATTCTACCATCTCAAGAGTATTGTCCATTGGCGAAACATCATCCGTCGCTTCTTTATCATCATGCTCTTTGCGAGAGATTTTATACGAATCACTTTTAGAAGTTTTTGGCCCCTATTCTAAAAGCAAAGTACTCATTAACATCCATCTTATGCATGCTTATAAACTGAAGCTATCAGCTTTTGAATGCAAGAGAGTTTTAAGTAATATTATCGACAATGCTCGATCTGCTACTTTTAACAAAGGTAAGATATGGATATCTTCTGAAGATAATGGAGATTTTATTCGTTGTGTAATCGGCAACGATGGCAGCAGCATCGACCCAGCTGATCTAATGCACCTATTTCAGCCCTACTTCTCAAAAAACAAACAAGGTGGAACCGGCTTAGGTTTAGCAATCGTCAAAAAAATAATTGAAGAATCTGGTGGCAATGTTCAATGTATTTCCACTACCAATAGTGTTGAGTTTGTATTGCATTTCAGAAAATGTGTTGAACATGATAATACAGAAATTAAATTTCCAAGCCAAGCCAAAGCCTATTCAAATTTCATAGATATGTCTAGTTTTGTGAAACCTAACATAAATTAACCACACAAATATTGAAGGAGACTTGGTCATGACAAAATTTGTAGATAAAAAGATCATTGTTACAGGTGGAGCAACTGGCATTGGCGCAGCTACTGTCAACAAACTTCTTGCAGAAGGCGCAGAAGTTTTCATTTTAGACCTACATGCACCAAAGGAAGTGGCAGCCAACCTAATGCATGTGCACTGCGATGTTTCAAGTTGGGAATCTGTTTCTAAAGCGTTTCAAACAATTGAGAAGCACACTAATGGGCAAATCGACGGGCTATTTTCAAACGCTGGAATATACTTTGAAGGCTCGATTGAAGAAACTGCTATTGAAAACTTCAGGCGCGTTCTTGACACTAATTTTAGTGGGACTTTCTATGTTGTAAAAAAAGCGATCCCAATGCTGAAGAAAAATGGCGGCGCTATTGTGCTTATGGGTTCTGATCAAGCTATGATTGGCAAAAGCGCAAGTGCTATTTATGGGGCCACAAAAGGTGCCGTCGGGCAGTTAACTAAAAGTTTGGCTATTGATTATGCATCGGCAAATATCCGAGTAAATTGCATTTGCCCAGGAACAATTGAGACTCCTTTATACCATAAGGCTGTTGAGAAATTTGCGAAAATGATGGATGTGCCCAAAGAAGATCTTTATCAGGGATTAGCAAATGCTCAACCCATTAAACGAGTTGGCCAACCTCACGAAGTTGCATCTGTGGTTTCATTTCTGCTCTCTGATGAAGCAAGCTATATGACTGGCGCGCTAGTGGCTGTTGATGGTGGTTTCGTCGCACAATAATACCTGCTTAGACTTGCGCGACCCTCTCTCTTGGTAATGCCTTGCTTGGCAATAGATGTCATCTGCAAGG
>CALBMD010000042.1 GCA_937896265.1 uncultured Pseudomonadota bacterium | reverse complement strand
GTTAAATTTTGCATTGCAACCAGGGCATGTCCAACCATACAGAGGATAACAGATGAAGAGCGCAGAACGCCCAACTACTGCAGCATTTGGTTTTCATGACCGAATTCAAATTGGTGTTACCGCCTTCGGTCGAGGCGTTTTTGCGAGCTGTGATTACCAGCCAGGTGATGTTGTGGTCAACTTTGAAGCTAAATTTGTTTCTGAGGCTACTCGCTACACAATTCAAATCGATGCTAAATGCCATCTCAACACAGAAGGCAACCCTGGATCGTTACTCAACCATAGCTGCGCTCCCAATTGTGCTTTTGATCCCCAGAATTTAGTGCTGATCGCTAAGAAAAAAATCAAGACTGGTGAAGAATTAACTTTCGACTATTTAACAACAGAGTGGGAGATGTCTTCACCTTTTGAATGCATGTGCCAGTCGCCAGAATGTGTAGGTACTGTCCGAGGGATGAAATTTGCTACTTTAAAAGCGCTAGAATTTCCAACCAATCCTCTCGAGTGCGAATCAAGCTCCCAACCCGATTAACTTGCCGTCGCCTTGCTTCATCCGCTTTCATCGGAATAGTCTTAAGTATCTCGGCAACAATCTCTTCGGGAAGATCTAGCTTTTTCAATTGTTTGGGAGTTAAATCGCAGAGTTTCCCTGCAAATTTATTAATGTCTGTGCTTTCGCGTTTTTTCTTGGACTTTGAGGGTCGAGTCACTTCGTCCTCGACGCCGACAATTTTGTGTACTTTGGCCATAAAATCTAGCTTTTTACGCACAACCCTTCGTACCGAACCTTATTGATCCAGTGTAAGAAGCCGTGACTGGTGGAAAATCGGGTCACTACGCCGTGGATTGTACCACCTTCGCACATCTTTTGAAATGATTGATAGCCACGATCGACATATTCGTTGTCAAAAACAAAGCCCATGTAGACCTTTTGCTCTTCTGTGTGCTCAATACGGGTACCTGAACCTAAGCCTTTTATAAACCCACCAGCATGAACTAAATGCACCGAATGAGTACAAGCCCCTAACATCACTGCGATAAAAAGCGACCCTGCAATTTTTTGAAGCATCATCTTACACAGTATCCTTGTGCTGAAACAATTTCATGATGGGCTATGAAGTATTCCGTCCTAGAGTGTTTTGTCAAAATACCAGTTACGGTACCACCTTGGCATTGCGATCTAAGCTCTTCAGTAACAGCATCAACATAGTCATTATCAAAGTTGAAAGCGAGGAAAACAAACTTTTTCACTTCAGCTGTAACAATCTTGCTCCGCTCTTTAGGAATCTGAGTTACAGAAATCGATCGCAAAGAAACACACTGGGTTAGCGTAAAACCCAAGCAAGTTAACATGAAACCTCGAAGCATCTTCATTTTTAGACCCTTATCTGCAATTAAAGTGAATCAATTAGGCACTAAGCAATAACCTGTTATTTTGACAATCTCACCAGAGATTACAGGGTATTTGCGCATTTCACGAATAGACTTTACTTCTGTCACATTACCAGAAGGGCATTCTTTCAAAATAGCGCTCAATATTTGATCAGCATAGGTATCGTTAAAAGTCGGATTGCCAGTTTGAGGACCCATATTAGAAAGTGCTAAAATCAGGCGAACTTGCTCAAGATCATCGCGAGCTTGCTTTGAGGAAGTAAACCCCTTCGATAAACGCAGAGCTTCATCAAGACTGAAACCAGATTCGTTTACTTTAACATCAAAAGCGATGCGCTTAAATTTCTTATCATCATCGATATCACTAACTTGGGCATGATGAAGAATAGCGCAGGAAGACAATAGAGAAAAGACTCCAACTTGGCTGATTTTTACAGCCAGTTGTTTGAAGAAAGCTCGTTTCAATGAAAAGTGCACTTTGATCTCCAATCTGAATGAAGACCCTAACATAACAGGTTATTATGGACTGTCAATTTTCTTTTTTTGAATGCCATAAATATAACAGGAGCCAGCCAGTGACTACTTGGAAAGAAAGAGGACCAGATTGATTTACCCAAGTCCGTGTATCAATGCTTGTCGTGTCGAAAATTCTGGTTGTAAAGATTGCCGCCGAAGCTTGGATGAAATTGCTGCTTGGAGCAGCATTGAACCCGTTGATCAACAAGATATTCTACGCCGCTGCCTGGCACGCCGCCAAAACGAGATCACCACGATAGCCAAAGATCAAATAGGTAGACTCATTAGTGTGAAGCAACCTGTACAAAGGATAGTTAGTTTAGTGCCATCGCTATCTCAGACTCTCTTTGATTTAGGGCTGCAAGAGTATGTAGTAGGGATTAGCTCTTACTGTCCTAGTGGCACAGGTAGCAAGCGTGTAGTAGGTGGGACCAAAAACCCTAGATTACGCAGCATTCGAGAGTTATCACCAGATTTGATCCTGGCTAACAAAGAAGAGAACCGAGAAGAAGATATTGCTCAATTAAGCAAAGAATTTCCTACCTGGGTATCTGATGCCAATGACATCGAAGCATCGCTACGGCTTATTGTTCACTTAGGTTTCTTATTGCGGCGCTTCGATGAAGCTATCAAGTTTATTGAGACAATTGAAATAGCTATGGCAGCCGTGAAAGGTAAATTTCGCGGCCTAAGTTGTGCATATTTGATTTGGGACAAGCCTTTGATGGCGGCAGGGAATCAAACCCTTATCCATTCAATTTTAAAACATCTTGGTTTTCACAATATGCTAGATAGCATCCCCCGCTATCCAGAAATTAGCCTCAATATTTTGCAAGAAGCTTGTCCCAGCGTACTTTTTTTACCAGATGAACCATATTCTTTTTCTGAAGCAGAGGCAAAAAGCTTTAGTGTCTTATTGCCAAAAACCAAAGTGATAAGAGTCGAAGGCCGGCATTTTTGCTGGAATGGAACGGCAATGCATGATGGATTTCAATATTTTACAACGCTATGATAAAGCAATTACTTGATTGAACCTTTGGAAAGGCACTTATGATAACAAAAAACTTGGCAAAAAGAGTTTATATTAACGGCACAGGACTATTTACCCCCAGCGAGAAAATTTCTAATGAAGAGCTTGTTACCACCTATAACAAATTTGTCGACGAGTATTTAGAGCAGCACCCAGGAGCTGAATTACTCAAATCAGATGCTGCTTTTATCGAAAAAGCATCAGGGATCAAATCCCGCTTCGCTATGAACAAGGCTGGCATTCTGAATACTCAAGTGATGGGACCGCAAAATTTGGAGAGACGGCCAGATGAAACATCGCTTCTTTGCGAAATGGCTGTATCAGCAGCAAAAGAAGCTTTAGACGCAGCTCAAATGACTCCAAGCGATGTAAACGCTGTCATCTGTGCTTGTTCAAACATGCCTCGACCCTATCCATCTTTAGCTGTAGAGATCCAAAACAAACTGAACATCCAAGGCTTTGCTTTTGATCTTAATGTTGCCTGCGCATCAGCGGTATTCGCCCTTCAAGTCGCTTATCAACATGTTTTATTGAACCCTGAACAAACAGTTCTCCTTGTCAATCCAGAAATCTGCACTGCTCACCTCAATTTTCGTGATCGCGATTGCCATTTTATCTTTGGAGATGCCGCAACAGCTATGCTAGTGAGCTCAAAGTCTCACGGAAAAAAGGGGGTCTTTGAGATCCTTGATACTAAGCTTGCTACTAGTTTCTCAAATAATATCCGCAATAGTTTTGGCTTCCTTAACCGTACAACCCCAGAGCTATTGAACCCCTCTGATCTACTATTTAAACAAAATGGCCGTAAGGTGTTTAAGGATGTTGTAGGGATGGTCAGCGAGCATCTAGTGACTCATTTGCAAAAGATGAATTTATCCGCGCAATCGGTACGCAGGCTTTGGCTACACCAAGCAAATTTATCTATGAACCAGCTCATTGCAAAAAAAGTTCTCGATAGAGACGCAATTGAAGATGATGCGCCTATTGTACTCGATCGCTATGCCAATACCAGCTCTGCAGGATCAGTGATAGCCTTTCACCTACACAAGGATGATTTACAGTCTGGAAATATTGGTATTCTTAGCGCTTTTGGAGCTGGTTACTCCGTAGGGAGTGCTATTTTACAGCGTGTATAAATCTAACTGCGGTCGTAGGGAGAGGGATTTGGAGGGCGAAGAAACCGTCACCCCTCCAAGAAAACACAATCATGCATCACAAGTTGTACTGTGGGATCTAATGAGAGTTAGCAGCAACTTCAATCTCTTTATTAAACTTTTCGAAGGCCAACCCAGAGATATACTCTAATACAGCTTTTTCAATATCGCGCATACCGGTTGATTTATCAGAGCTGGTAGCTATAACTTCAATAGCTTTCCAATCTGCAGGCTTAAGCTCTAGAGGGGTCAGACCGT
>CALBMD010000041.1 GCA_937896265.1 uncultured Pseudomonadota bacterium | reverse complement strand
AGCTAGTTAAAATCCATCGGATAGCTATCGAAATGCGCATGAACATCCTTTTTGATTCTTAATTTAAACCTACGCCCGTTCCTTAAGCACGTCAATACCCCGAGATTTTCTCTTCGAAAGAACTTAAAACTCAACTCCTCTTGTGCTAGTTTATTTGACAAAGTTGACAGGGTAGACAACGTTATTTATCCGTACATCATCGCGGCCCCCTAGACAAACTGCCCACAGATAGGCAATAGCAAGGCTGGCGTTTGCGTATTTTGAAGGCTTAAGCTCAAATCCCCGTTGGCGATAGTTTTCTTTTATCTCATCTAAGGGAATCTTAAGCTGGCGGTTATCCAAAAATCCTTTAACCTCCAACGTCTGTAGGTCAAAAAACATATCTATATTTTCTCGCCCGACTAAGGTGCTTTTTTCAGGTATTGAAGTGAGTTCTTTTGGTGTAGGAACTTTTTTGCCATTGACGGTAATGCTGAAGTTAGTATCGAATGGGTGCCAAAAATTAGCAATATGCGATCGATGTTCGTGGTTCATGATTTCTTTAAGCACTTTGAAGCAAGAGGAAGTGAGAATCAATCTCCCGGCCTTGTTGTCTATGTCATGACGAATTTCTAAGGAGACTTCTTCTTTGTTAACGAGAAGTTTAGCTTCACCGTCGCTATTTAATTTCATCTCGAAGCTTGTGATAATGCACTTATCCATGAAGGGAGAAATGGGGTCATAAAGGAAAGGCTCTCCTTCATATTTGCTAGGTTCAGGGAGAAAGAAGCTTTTGTTTTCTAGAACTCTGTTTTCCCAATTGCCATAGGATTTGTTTAGATCGCTTAGTATACGAGCCTTGTCTGTTTCTGATAATTGAAGGACATCAAAGGCGCCGTCAAGCTTAGTTAAAATCTGTTGGCATTCTTCTTCTTGCTCAGAGCTTGGCATTAACAGATCACCACTTTGTGCCAACTCCCATAGTAAGTCGTGGTATCGTCGGTATAGTTTTGATAGTTGGTCTAGATAATCGAACTTGGACATGGGAGCCAAGTCGTCAGCTTGTTTAGGTATTTGTTTTTTATTCTGGGCAGCATTTTCAATGAATTCAAAGAACTCATCACCTAGTGGCTTTCGAAAGAAGACAAAAGATTCGTCTAATTTTACTCCATGCTTGGCTTCGATATCTTCCAGGCGATTAGCCGAGATAATAATGATTACAGCTTGTTTGGCGATAGATTGTGCTACGGTAGTGAATTGTAAGCCATTGATGCCAGGCATCATGACGTCAGAGATAATGATATCTGGCTGATCTTTTGCAAGATCAATCAATGCGGTTATGGCGTTTGAGAAGGTTTTTGATTCATGGCCATTGGTTCTCAAAACAAGATCCATTGTTTTGAGAAAGCCTATTTCATCATCTATGAGATCAATTCTTGCCATGACTGTCTAATCGGCAATATTGAGACTAAAGGTTAGCAGAAAAAATGTAGTGCATTGGTCTTTTGGCAAGTCGGGTCATTTTCCTCTTACGTAACGCTTCAATCGCCACACCAAAGGTCTTTTGGGCATGTCGTGGTGCCGTATACTTCATCTCAGTAGAGATATTTTCTTGGACTTTTTGCAAAAAGATACTTTCTGGGGCAATCCAAGGTTTCTCTACTTTAATTTCCTTGATATTGGTAAGGATAGATTTTTCTTCGCCCAATGAGACGATAACATAGTCATGGCTAAATTTAGTGTACTTGGCATCGCCATTAGCTGAAATTTTCTTGGATTTTATCTCAAGAAGGAATTTATCTAGGGCGTTATCGAGAAGAAAAATCTCAGAGGTGACAGAGACCATGCCGTGTCCTGAGTCGTATTTTTGAGTAGCTTCCATGAAATAACCTTTGAGGCCATCGACTTCAACCGGCCTTGCTGGTTGTATGATAGTGAACTGTGATGAGGTCATAATTTCGTCACGGTAGTCGTCTTTTAGCGCAGCAATATCAATATCTTCTGTGATGAGGCATTTAACAACGCCCTTGAAGCTATGGAGATTGCCTTTGACATCGGTGCGTTCTAGTTCTGGGTTGAAACAGGAGAATGCTAGTAGCAGATTTGGCACAAAAATAAGAAGAGAAGCGGCAAGGCGAAGATAAATAGTCATAAGAACCTCTGAGTCGATGGATGATATGGGTACTGTTATCAGTATAACGCCATGCATCCGTTCTTCAGAGCTTTGGGCTTATGTTCTAGCTACAGCGCCGTCTCTCTAAATTTCGGCAAGCTAGCAACAATATTGACGTATAGCAATGAATTTTTAGTAGCAGTATACTGCTTGTAAGAGCATTTGACGCGGAGATAGATAGATGCAGATAGGAATCATTGGCTCAGGCATTAGTGGTCTAAGTGTTGCATGGTTGTTAAGCCAGCGCTATGAAGTCACTCTTATAGAAAAGAGTGCATCACTTGGCATGTCGCATTTAAACTCTGATTTTGAAGGGTTTTCTATTGACGTTCCCTTGAGAATATTTTCCAATTTATATCATGAAAATCTCTTCAAGTTTTATTCCTATTTAGGAGAAGAGTTTGAGCAAGCAACACTAAGCGCTTCGTTTTGTTTCAAAGATAGAATAGCAAAAGCACAGTTCAAAGCTTTCATGCCAGATCTTGTCCCTGTTTATTTGCCAAGCCTCACCAACCTTTCGAACCTAAGCTCGCTATGGGGAGTTTCATGGCAAGGTGCTGTGAAGATCGCTCAAGCTACACGGTTTTATGCTGAGACACTGCGAGCTATTGGCCAAAACTTAGATACGCTGTCGTTTGGTCAATTTTTACAAGAGAGAAGACTGAAAGATGAGGGTTATCAGCAATATGTAGCCCCTTTTTTACTATTAGCTTTTAGCTGCACGCATGAGCTGTTAGAAACTTTATCAGCTGGTATGGTGCTGCGATTTATTCGTTTATTTGTAGTCTCACGTTGGTATCGATTGCGAAATGGCAGTACGCAGCTAGCAGAGAAGCTTGCTAACAAGATTGCTGTGATCAAAACAAACTGTGCAGTTGAGTCTATAGTTTTACCTAAAGGTAAAGTAAAGAAAATTCAGGTAGTTTGCCCAGATAAAGTTCATAAATTTGATCATGTTGTGCTGGCAGTAGAAGCCAAACAAGTGCCGTTGCTTCTACAAAATGAATCTTGTTTTAAGCATGAGCTTTTTAAACGTTTTAGTTATAAATTAAACACGGTTTGGGTTCATTCTGACAAAGGACTCATGCCAAAACAAAAGCGTCACTGGTCACAGGTTAATTATTTCCTCAATCAGAGCAAAGATGATGAAATTTCTAATTATAGCACAGTTTGGTTGAACTCTTTTCCATCATTTAAAGCGCGCTTAGATTACCCAGTTTTTCAGTCGTTCAACCCTTCTATTGAACCCAAAGAAGAGTATGTTTTGACAAAAAGCAAGGCTCTGCGTGCCATCATGACTCCAGAGAGCCTTAAGGCCACTCAAGAGATTAAAGCTATGCAAGGGCATAAAAATCTTTGGTTTTGTGGCTCGTATGTTGAACCAGGGGGAACTCTCCAAGAAGAGAGCCTTTTATCAGCTATGTATATAGCCAAGGAATTTGGCATTGAAATTCCTTGGCTATAGGTATGTAAGATTATGCTCTTCTTTTGCGTAAGCTTTTGCTTTTACTCGGCTTGTGGGCTGTTAATTTGCGAGCTTTTATCTTATGCTTCACTTTGCCTTTTTTGTAATGCAATCTCATTTCAAAAGCCTTTCTTGTTATATCAAAATTGACTACTGAAATGATATCATATCAGCTCTTGCCTACTGCATCTCAAATAATATCTCTCTTCTTTCTTTTTCTTTTTTGTCGTAATTAAAGGCTTTAAAAAAACCTTCTGACGTAGGGAAAGCTTCGCTAAGCCCCTCAACTGTCCAAGTTAACTCCGTATCGATTTTTTGTTTAAGATACTCATTATTTGTATTTAGCACACCTTGTAAGCGGATTTCAGTGCTCAAGACCTTGGTTAAATGGTCTGCAAGCCCATTTTCTCCCAGGGAGGCTAGAGACTGGCGCAGTGGCAAGGCATAATCAGTCTCTTCACTATAGTCTTCTCCAGTCTTTATAGCCCGATCAATAGCATTGAGTTCGGCGTGTTCTCTAATATTAGAAATGTACAAAAGCCCAATAGGTTGATTCTGAAAAAGTTTTTGAAGTGTGTCTTTAGCCTCTGCTAATTGCAAAAGATCTAACCTCAAGAAAACTAGGTTATCTGCAACAGCTAGGTTTCGGATTGTAAGATAATCCCTTTGGTTGCTTAGGAAGCTTTTATTTGAAGAAATTCTTTCCACAAACTGCTTAATACTGTTAGCGAC
>CALBMD010000040.1 GCA_937896265.1 uncultured Pseudomonadota bacterium | reverse complement strand
GCAACCTGCATTCAACAGATGCTCTTTTACTGCATCTGCGCAGCGCTATACATCGTCTTTATACTTACTGTCGGCACTTACTGATGGTATGCGTAACAGACCAAGCAATTCGTCGAGGAAGCGGTCTTTATTCTGTGATTGGTAATCTTTCCAGGCTTGCATGGCAATGGTTTTAAAAGTAAAAATTCAAAAGTAAAAAATGAAAAAAACGATTGCCATTATTGTCTTAGCTGTTGCGTTGATTGGCGGCTATTTTGCCTATGTATTCAGAATGCAGCTAGCTTATCCTGGAAAAGAGGTGCTTGGCTTTGGTCTTGTAACTTCTGCTCAATATAATGCTCTTGTAACAAATCATGGTACTATTATGATCTTTTGGGTAGCCATGCCTGTCTTAGTGGCAGCATTTGGTAACTATTTGATCCCACTGATGGCTGGTTGTGATGATATGGTTTTTCCACGTATCAATCGCTTGTCTTATCAAGTTTTTTTAATTTCAGCCTTGATCCTTATTGCCTCTTTTTTTGTTCCAGGTGGTGGTTTTGGTGGAGCTTGGACAGCCTATCCTCCCTTATCTGCTAACAGCCACTATAGCCTTACACCGTTAGGATCAACTCTTTGGCTGGTAGCTGTCGCATTAGAGTTTGTCGCTTTTTTGTTAGGCGGCATCAATTTCATTACAACTCTTATGAACTCTAGGGCGCCTGGGATGAAGATGTTTGATATTCCCATGGTTCTTTGGATGATTATTATGGCTAGTATCCTATTTATGGCTTCTGCTGGGCCATTAATTGCTGGTGCTATCATGCTCTTTTTTGATCAGGTGTTTGGCATTGGCTTTTTTAATCCGGCTAAAGGTGGTGATCCTATCTTGTGGCAGCATTTATTCTGGTTTTTTGGTCATCCAGAAGTTTATGTTGTTTTCTTGCCTGCAATGGGGATTGTCATTGAGATTGTCACGGTTTTTGCTCGCAAGACATTATTTGGATATAAAACAATCCTTTTTTCGACTATTGCGACTGGTATTTTAAGCTTTTTTGTTTGGGCGCATCACCAGTTTATTGCCGGTATTGACCCTCGCATGGCTAATGTCTTTACTGTGACTACTCTTTTAATTTCAGTTCCTATTGCAGAACTTATTTTTTGTGTGATCGCTACTTTATATGGTGGATCAATTCAGCTAACAACAGCTATGCTTTTTGCTCTGGGTTTTATAGCTGAATTCTTAATTGGTGGGGTCACTGGTGTCTTCTTGGGAGCAAGTGGTGCAGACATTTATTTTCACGATACCTACTTTGTATTAGCTCATTTTCATTACACTTTTGTACCGATTGCTATCATCGCTGTTTTTGCTGGGATTTACTTTTGGTACCCAAAAATGTTTGGGAGGATGATGAATGAGACTTTGGGAAAAATTCACTTTTGGGGTACTTGTATTTCCTTCAATTTTATTTTTATCCCTCTCTTCTATTTAGGTCTAGCAGGGGATCATCGACGTATCTATAGCTATGAAAACTTCCCTGACTTAGCAAAACCTTACTTACAAGACTTGCGAATCCTTGCGACAGTAGCGTTAATAGTGATGCTCTTTTCACAAGTTTTTTTCATTTTTAATTTTATCTACAGCTATTTTCGCGGGCCAAAAGCTGGTAAAAATCCATGGAAAGCCAATACACTGGAGTGGGTTGCAGAGTCTCCTCCTCCTCATGGAAATTTTGCCGTATTACCTGAAGTTTATCGATCTCCCTATGAGTATAGTGTAGCTGGCCGCAGTCTTGACTATTGGCCTCAAAACGAAAAAGCCTAGATTAATTAGGAGAGCATGTTGAGTCACACGCAACCGATAGCTACTCAGCGTACAGTTTCAGGCATCGCCACCGGCAAGTTAGCGGTATGGTGGGTGATTGGATCAGAGATAGTCATTTTTGGCGGCCTTCTAGCCTGCTATGTAATGTACCGGCTTTTACATGAAAATTGGCATTTAGAAGCGGCTCATACCAATTTAATCGCTGGTTCTATCAACACCTTTGTGCTGTTAAGCTCGAGTCTTTCAATCGTTTTAGCTCATAAGGCTGCAGAAGAAAAAAAGACAGCGAAAGCTTTTAAACTAATTTGGTTTACAATCTTTGGCGCTTTATGCTTTTTGTGCATTAAAAGCGCAGAATGGACAAATGAAATTGCTCATGGCTTTGTCATGACACGAAGCCTTTTTTGGGGTTTTTATTATACGGCAGCTGGAATTCATGCTCTACACGTCATTGCAGGTGCCATTATCATGGCTATCATTTCTTTTGATGTGCGCAAAGGTAAGCAACTGCATAGAGTGGAGTTAATCGGAAATTATTGGCATTTTGTTGATATCATTTGGATTTTTCTCTTCCCATTACTTTATATTGCTAAGTAAGGAGCATTAAATGGGTCATGGTTCCCATCAGGTCAGCGATGCTTACTATGTGAAAATTTGGGCTCTGCTACTTTTTCTATTAGTAATAAGTATTTGTGGCCCTTTTCTTGGTATCCAATGGGTTACTCTAGTAACAGCCTTTGGTATTGCAATCGTTAAAGCTCTGATAGTAGCTAACTATTTTATGCATCTAAATATCGAAAAGCGCTTTATTTCTTATGTGTTAATCAGTATGCTTTTGCTTGTTTTTGTCTTTTTTGCCGGAGCAGCTGTTGAAGTGATGTCTTTTAAGGGTGCAAACTGGCAGAAGACTCATACTGAAATCAAGATTCCAGAAAGTAGTGGTCATCACTGATGATACGTAGTCGTCGTTTATTATCTAATCAAGTTTTTGGGATGCTAGTTTTTGTGACTACTGAGGTAATGTTTTTTGTCGCCCTCATCAGCTCTTTTCTTGTAATTCGTGGTGATGCATCTCGTTTTATCATTCCTGACGGGCTAAAACTGCCAGTTGCTATGACTGCTTATAATACGATAGCTCTTTTGCTTAGCGGCATCTGTTTGTTTTTAGCCGGTTATAAAACAAAAGATTATTTATCTTCGGAGTCTAAACCATATTATTGGTGGGCAGTTGTTTTAGGTTTGTTTTTTGTTTTAGTTCAAGGTTATGAGTGGTTTCAGTTGCTTTCATTTGGCCTTTCTATGCGTTCTAATATTTTTGGCGCTTTGTTCTTTTTGCTGATTGGTTCTCATGCTTTTCATGCAATTTGTGGCATCTTATTTTTATCTTTGCTATTTCTTGCAAAGCGTGGTCAAATTTTTAAGGAAGATTTGAAAGCTGCGCAAATTTTTTGGTTTTTTGTTGTAGGCATTTGGCCGGTGCTCTATGGGCTTGTCTATTTTTAAATTTATATTGTTACTCTTGACCTTAGTTTCTACACAGGTTCTTTTGGCT
>CALBMD010000039.1 GCA_937896265.1 uncultured Pseudomonadota bacterium | reverse complement strand
GTGCATCCTTGCCGCCTAAACCAGTTACGTCTCTCACCTCCATCGAGCCTTTCGTCAATGTACCGGTTTTGTCTGTGCATAGCACATCCATCAGGCCCAAATTCTCAATTGCATTCATCCGCTTAACTAGGACACCCGCTTTGGCCATAACCTGAGCGCCGCGCGATAGGGTAGTAGCAAGGATCGCTGGGAGCAGTTGCGGCGAGATCCCAACCGAGATGGCAAGTGCAAAAAGCATTGTTTCAAGCAATGGCCGCTGCAGCAAAACATTAACCAGTACCGTAAGAGAAAGAAAGGCCAGCATAACCCGGCTCAGCATCAGCCCGAAATCACGCAATCCATTTTCGAACTTCGTCGTCGAACTAGGTTTTTGAAGTTCAAGGGCAATTGCACCAAACTCTGTATCTGCTCCGGTATGAATAACTAGGACCCTTGCGGAGCCGCTACGAACCGAGGTTCCCATATATACACAATTGCGTCGCTTTGCGATCGGAGCATCCCAATTACTAACTTCGCAATCCTTTTCCGTCGGTAGAGATTCTCCAGTCAAGACGCCTTCGTTAACGTGTAAATCCTTGGATGTAATTATCACCCCATCAGCTGGTACTAAGTTGCCAGCCACGATTTCTACAACGTCGCCTGGCACAACCTCTACCGATGGAATTTCTAGTTTGGTTCCAGAGCGAATAACGATAGTTTTCAAAGCCAGGTGTTTTTGCAAGCGGGCGTTTGTGATTGCAGCTCTATATTCCTGCAGAAAGCTAAGGGTAAGGCTACCTGCAAGAATAAAGGCCATCATGATAGCGTCGGCTAACTCACCGACCGCCAAAGAAATAGAACAAGTCAGGAGCAGGAGAAGCAACAAGGGATTGCGCAGCTGCTGCCATAGCAGAAAAAACGCGCGCCGAACGCTACCAAGCGTCTTTAGTGGCCGATACTTCTTTAGGAGAAACGCCGCGGCTGCCAGGTCCAACCCTTGTGGTGAAGAACTCGTTTCGTTGTAAAGCTGTTCAATTGGGACGGACCAGTAGGGTGGTCTAGATATATCCGAATTTTTTTGCGTCAAATAAAAGACCCTCTCGATCTTTAGGATGAGCGATGTCAATGAGACTGCGGGCCCGATCTGCCACAGTCTTTCCCTTCAATCGGGCAACACCATATTCCGTAACAATCGTATCGACGTCATTACGACTAACACTGACTTTAGCCCCTGGTTTGAGTTCAGAAACAATTTTAGCCTGACCTTTTCGCGTCGTGGATCTCAATGCAATGATACCACGACCAGCATTTGATCGTTGCGCCCCGACATGAGTGTCTGTTGCCCCACCGATCCCACTGACTTCTTGATGACCCAAGGATTCTGAACAAACCTGACCTGTGATATCGATCTCGACAGCCGAATTGATAGAAACCATGTTATGATTTCTACCGATCCTAAATGGATCATTAACCACCGAACTTGGATGCAGCTCCACCATTGGGTTGTGGTTTATGAATTGATAGAGCTTTTCGCTACCGTATGCAAAGGATCCAATTATTTTCTCGGGCCAAATCGTTTTGGCTCCGCCCGTTACTGCACCGGCTTCAATCAATTCGAGAATTGAATCATTAATCATTTCCGTATGAACGCCCAAGTTCTTCTTTTCGCGCAGAACCTGGGTAAGAGCATTGGGAATAGAACCAATGCCAAACTGTAGAGTTGCTTCATCAAGCACCAAGTCGGCAACAAGCGCCGCAATTTGATGATCCGTCGAGTCTGGTGCCTCATTTTGGTAAATAGGAAGAACCTTTTCTGAATAGAGGAAGACGTCGACTCGGTGCTCTGGGACACAGGTCATGCCAAATGTGAAGGGGATATTGGGATTTAATTCCAAGATAACAGATGTAGCCATGCGGAGGGTTTCATATTCATAGCAATTGTTTGGCCCAAGACTCACATAGCCGTGCTGATCAGGGAGCGAACACGATCCCCAGAAAACATCAATTTCCTGTGTATTCAAGATGTTGGCGGTCCACTGTGAAAGATGGCATGGAACATAATGGACATTTTTTCTGAGGGCTTGACGGGCAACTGTGGCCGTGAGGAACATCGGCCGAATCTCGATGAAATCGTCAAATCGCAGGTCACAATAAATCGGATACAAACCGGAAGGATTCGCGCAAAAGACTGTTAGATTCTTGAGCTTGTCAAAAGCCTCAAAAGGTGAGTTATAAAAAATCTGGGGTTCACTCGCTGCCATTGCAGTAACGATAGTAGAACCGTCTTTGATTCTATCCATGGCCTGCTCGGGGCTCGCCCATTTTTTACTGAACGAAGCTACGTCTGTCCACGACATCTTTAGCCTCCTCCTGAAACAGATTCATTCATTCTTTATCTCTCTTGGTCTCAACTAGGTTTCGCATGTTTGGAATTTTTTAGCACCAAGATCGGGCGCTCGCTATGGTGCATCAGCCGACTGGATACCGAACCTAGCGCGAGACGGTGGTACCAGCTGCGATTGTTGGTCCCCATCACGATAATGTCCTTAGCCCGCGTCACCGCGTCTCTACTGATAGCGGAAGCAATATCTTCAACGCCTAAGGTCATGTGAAAACGCGTTGCCAGATTTGGGCCGCTTAGCAATTTCTGTGCGGCAACGGCCGCTTTTTCTATAGCTTTTTTCTTATCCGGCCAATCTTCTTTTGTTGAGTCCGAGCAATCTATTCCATAACAAAGCTTGTGAAGAATATAGTGTACAAAATCGGCGCTTACGATTTTTTCCTTATCGCAGGCCGCTAGAACATCTACTACATATTTCGTTGCATCCGAGATATCAAAAGGAAGCAAGAGATCTAGAGGTTTGGTCGGTGACCATGAGGTATCGCTTTGTCCTCGATGAAGCAAGATCGAGCAAAAGGAGTGGTTGGCCACCGCAGAGGCAATGGCCCCAAGATTAAAGAGACCCGACTCATTTGTGCCTCGCGCACCAAGAGCGAGCAGATCAATGCTTTCGCTAGCTAGGAAATTCAAAATTTTTTCGGCGGGATTGCCAGCTATCAGATGGGTTTTTGCAACTTCCCGACCACAAAGATCCCAATGGTCTTTTAGTTCCAACAAAAGCGTATTCGCGGCGCGGGTAACTTGAGCGTTGAAGGCAATTTCCTTCGCTGTCAATGAATAAGGAGAATTGACCTCTACGATAGAAGCAACGCTCAAAACATGAACCTCTTCAAATGAAAATGGCAAACGACTGAGCAGTTTCATGGCTTCAAACGAAGATCTCGAGCCATCGACAGCTATAGCTACTTTCATCATGCTCCCTTATACGCCAGTGAAGACAAAGCGCGTCAGATTTTTAAGACCTAGGGTCAAAATCAAATTTAATAAGAGGCAGAAAAATCCAATAATGATCAAGACACCGCCAACCATCGCAACAGACATCTCGCCACTATAGAAGTGATCAAAATAAATCGTCCTCCGCAACATTCCTTTAAGTCCAGCATCACCCATAGCAAGACACATCGTAAGGGTGCCTGTCAGCCAAAAGACGAGGTGTAAGTTAACTAAAACTTGGCTCTTTACTTCACGGCCAAACAGCATCGGAATCAGGGCATAAACGACACTGAAGAGCAGCGGTGATAGACCTAACAAGAGCATCATATGGGCATGTGCTCCGATGACCCACTGGGTATTGTGAAGGACCACGTTAAGCCCAAAATTCGACGAGATGATTCCTGACATGGCTCCTAAGGAAAATCCAAACATTGAGGTCAAGACAAACTTCAGAGCAGCAGTTAAGCGGACCGGCCGGGCCAAATAGATCGTTGTCATAGTTGCAAAAAGGGTAAGGGCCAACGTTATGATTTCACCCGAAGTAACAAACTGACCGGAGAAAAGCCTCAGGAACTTTGGCTGGCTTTCTTCCCCCAAAAGGTGATGGCTCCAGACAAACATTGAGATCAAAAGATCGGCAAGGATGACAAGACGCACGACCTTTTCTCCAAAGAGTTTCCTTCCTGTCAGCATAGGAACAAGTAAGTACCAGGTACCTGCCGTATACATCAACACATTGCCGTCGGCGACCATGTCGAGGCCCCACCAAAAAAGATTCTTATATACAAGAGCATCGACCGCAAGAGTATTGAGAAGAGGCAACCCCATCAACGATGGAACGGTGTAGACAAGGATAACAACCCCGAGAGCTAGCAAAACGACAGCATTGATCACGGTGTCCACGCTACCTCTGGCAACGGCGACAACAAACACGGGAAGGTCGTCATAGAGCTTTTTATGCGGCTTATTCTTGAGGTAGTCAAAACCAAAGGCGGAGAGGACATAATTTTTGAGGCTATGTTTCTTAGCCGTGTGTGGCCTTTTAATAAGCGTGGCAAACAGATTGTAAGAGAAAAGGAGAATATTGATAAAAACGATAGCTAATCCCAAAATGAAGAAAAGAACGCCAATGTTTGACATCCGATCGAAAGAAACAGGTAGGGGCCAATAAAGGGTATAGAGGGAGTTAAAGTTAGTAAAAAAGCAGCTAAACCAGGAAATAGCGAGTCCGATTGTTTGTAGCCAGAAATTGACTGGAATAAGTGATTGATTATACACTTTGGCTTGCAGCAGATATGGGACCAGAAAATAAAAGGACCCCATAATTGCCATATAGCCATACCCATAAATCCCCACGAGCGGATGAATCGTCATCACGGCGTAGAAGTGGTCATTGGTCAAGACCTCCGGCAGGATCAGCTTTGTGCGCAGCATCATCCCCTCGATAAGACAAAGGAGTAAGAAACCCAGGGCCGCTAGCACAAAACGCAGGGCCCACCTAGCTTCGTAAGGGTATTCTTTATTGAAATCCACAGATTAGCCCTTTTTGTTCGACTGATTGGTAACAACTAACGCGTCTGCTATAAACATGCTGGAGTGTTTAGGCCCAGAATATTCGGTCGATCGAATATCGTAGGACCCACTCTGATCAAATTTCCACACATATTTGTTTTCATAGCCAGGTAACACGGAAAGCTGAAATAGCATCTGCCCCTTTTTGTCGAACACGCCAAAACCATAGGTGACGTCGCCTGAGGTCAATATAAACTGGACAAACTCCCCCTGTGGCACCCTCATTGGACTGCTAGGCAAGACAAATTGATAGTTGCTGACGCTAATGTGAAAGACTTCTTTTACCTCTGGACTTTCCCATAGCCTCCACTTTTGCCAAGGAACCAGCGGGGAGATTGTAATGATATGACCTATCAAGACGAACAGAACTACCCAAAAGAAGAAGCGACCCTCTCCCCCGGTCTCGCTGGAAGACAGTGCTTGGCTGGAGTTTGGAACCGAAATTTTTCGCAGAAACCAGATGAAAAAACCGCTGACGCAGAGAATGTAGAAAATGTAAAATAGCCAAACATATTGGGTTATTTCGTGCGGCACCATCTCTCCCTTATTAGGCTATATACTTGGATTGCTTCTATCATGCGACGACACAGTAATCAAGAGCTGAGCCCAAAGGCGGTGGACTGGCGCTAAAGAGCAGCACCAATGATGGGCGGCGGGGAATGGCCTATATTTAGGAAAGTTGCATCAACTTCAGATTGGTAAAACCCACGGTGCCAACAACACCAATACGGCGGTGATAAATATCGCGAGACTCATCCCACGAGGCAGCTTCTGCGCGATAAATCCAGCTTCACTCTTGCCCCAAAGGGCGGCTCGAATCACCGGCCAGATGTAGACGAAGTTCAATATACTTCCTGCCATCAAACAGGCTGCTGCCGCATAGTGATGCGTATTAATCTCTTCGAGAAGCATGAGGTGTTTACTGTAGTACCCTGCCAACATCGGGAAGCCCGCGATGGACAGCCCAGAAATCGCCATAGCAACGGCGAGTAGGCGATGTTTGGGAATAATTTTAGCAACGGCCGGTGCCTCTGCCGTCCCATATACAGAATGCAGCATCCCCACCGAGAAGAACAAGTTAATCTTGGCCAACGCATGCGTGATGATATGTAGCATAGCTCCCTGGACGCTACCAACGGTACCCACTAAAATCGCGGTGATGACATAAGACAGTTGCCCAACGGTGGAGAATGAGAATCGCTTCTTCAAGTTGCTAGCCTTATAGGCCCGCAGCGCTGTGTACACTGCTGTGCCGCCGCATAGATAGAGCAGCCAGCCGGTCTCGAAAAAGTTGTCACTCAGCGAGCTCAAATATTCGATTCCATAGACATAGACACCGATTTTTAACACTGCAATCGTGCTGGTGTGGACTGCGCCGACCGAATGGATCAAGGCACTTACGGGGCCAGGCGCCACCGCTGATTTTGGCAGCCACGCATAAAAAGGAGCGATACAGTTGCGGGAGAAACCCAAGATGATAGCGCCTAGTATTAATGAGGCGGCAGTGTTGTGTGGTATTATGTTCCGGATCGAAATATCCTGAAACGGAAGGAACCAACAGTTCAAATACAGCAGGGCCGGCAGTAGCAGACA
>CALBMD010000038.1 GCA_937896265.1 uncultured Pseudomonadota bacterium | reverse complement strand
CCCTACACGACGCTCTTCCGATCTGGAAACACTAGAAGACGCCTCTCTAGAGTCGCGGTTATAGTTCGATCGGTTCTTCGCCGCAAATCTTGTCAGGCGGTTTAATAAGAAGTAGTTGCTAGCCTTCTTCTTCCGTGTTAGTTCAATAGAAACTTTGAGGAAGGGATTTTATGCTCTTACGACTAGTTGCCTTATTTTGCGCTATCTTAACCATGCCGCTTGTTGGGTCTCAAAGTGTTACTTTAGAAGATATTGTGGATTTAGGGTCGGGGCAAGTGCTTAGTCAGTTTCTTACTCTTCATGATCTGCATGAATTATGCACTACCAATAAAGCTTATCAAAAGATTGTACAGAAATATCTAAACGTCCCGTATAAACACCCTTTGGCTATCGAAGTCCCTGAATTCAATCCGAGGTGGGGATTTTCCGACAACCCTCACTTTAGTCGTACTCTTGCATTGAGCTCGCCTCAGATAAAAGAAAAAGCTCTGCTGCAAATGATTCACGGTTTATTTACGCTTAAACCAGCGAATACAGAAATAGCTTTAATGCAGCGTTTAGTGCCTTTTCAAAACCGTATTGCACTAGCTATGACTATGGCCCAGCTTTCTCGTGCCAAAAATTTTCGAGATCATATTCTTGCTAAGAATGAAGCAAAAAAAAACATCATAAACCTCTTCATAACCTTCTTCTTTTTTGATCTTGTAGCCTATACATCATGTATTGACTGTGCCGAAGAGATAGCGGTGGAACATACTAAACATACTACTAATAGTAAAGAGGTCTCAGATGCTTTGAAGAGCATGATTTTTGATTTGAACTTGGATCCGAGAAAGGGAGGAGATTTTGTTTATTTAGATATTTTAGAGCATTTCAGTAACTTTCTTGGTTTTGATGAATTAGCTGAATGCTTCATAGCGGACATGAAGCCTATCATAACTGTTTACATGCAAGCTTTGTGCCCCAGGGACTGTTCTGCTTCACAGATAGCTGAACGGTCTCTAGCTTTGGGACGCATACTAGGCCTTATGTGGATTTTGGAAAAAGGAGATATGGTACGTCAATCTATTTTTGGAAGAATTAGAGATAATAGTGAAATAATTGAAGCATCAAAATTTGATTTGATAGTTCTGCTGCAATGGTTAGATAACATCTATCCTCGCCTAGGCCGAGGGGAGTTGGTATCAATGATTTTTCAGGTTTATCCTCTTAAGTTAGTGGAAAAAATTCTGAATGAATAGAGCCCTGTCTAGTTTTTTTATTAAACTTTTGGAGAAAAAGATGCGTCAATATTTTCAAGCATTAATGTTAACTTTTATTTTAGTCATCATACCTCAAGCGTTGATAGCATCTTCTGATGCTGATGATCTTGAGCAAGAGGCAGATCCCCGATGTAATGAGATCTATCAGCCAAAAGAAAAGCGTTTACTGAAAAAGCATCGGTTAAAGATTTACCCGATACGTGAAAATCGCCTGGCAGGTTTTGGCCGTTCAGGAGTTAAGGTGATTCGCAACTTAACAGCGGCGGGTCTTGATTTGCCTGTTGTTTTAGCTGGCAGTGTTGTTTCAGCAGTAGAGCATCAAAGTGCAAAGCCATTATTAATAGCTATCCCTATTGGGACAGGGTTAGTGGCTTTGCACCTAGTAGGTACTGTCGGGGCTGGTGTTTCAGCATTCTATAGACTTGGCTATCCTAGGCTTCTTGTTGATGAGAGGGAAAGTTACCCTTTTTTGGATACCCTATCTGGGCAGGTCTCCTATCCGTTCTATGGCTTCGTCTTAGCAAGGGATTATTATATTGATGTCACTGGCGAGATGCTAACTATGTATAAGGATCCAAAGGTGCTATTTTAAATAGGAGAGTAGAAAGGGGA
>CALBMD010000037.1 GCA_937896265.1 uncultured Pseudomonadota bacterium | reverse complement strand
CTTTTTTCAATGGCTTTGCTAATACAGAGTCGCTGCCACTTGCTCTTAGTTTTTCGATCTCTCCAATATTCAAACAAGCAGTAGCAGCAATAATAAGTGCTGGCGGCAGATTATTCTGCTTCTCATAGTCACGGATAGATTTTGTACACCCAACACCATCAAGCAGTGGCATATAAAGGTCCATGATCACTATGTCAAAACGCTCCGCCTTAAATCTCTCCAGCCCCACCAGGCCATTTTCAGCATGTACAGATTGAGTAACCCCGATTTTCTTTAAGTAGATATCAGCAACTTTCCGGTTTACCAATTCATCATCAACAACCAGCACCTTAAGTTCACTAGCAAATTTCTGTGACACAGCTTGTGTTGGCTCTATAGGCGCAATTGGCATTTCCAAAGAAGCCACACATTCCAATTCGAGTGTTAAATAGAACTCACTGCCTTTCCCTTCTTCGCTTTTAACTGTCAAAGAGCCGCCCATCAATTCAGCTAACTGTTTAGCAAGCGCTAAACCAATGCCCAAACCACCATATTGCCTTGTAGAGCTCATATCAACTTGGACAAATTCACCAAAAATAGCATCAAGCTGCTCCTTAGGGATGCCAATACCTGAGTCTTTGACCGTAATAGAAAAGATTTGCCGATTTTCAAAGAGGACTGGAAAGCAAGCTAGTGATACGGTGATATAACCTTGGTCAGTAAACTTGATGGCATTACTAATTAGATTAGCAAGCACCTGGTGCACACGTAAGGGATCACCTATGACAAAACGAGGTAATGCAGCAGCTACCTCATATTGCAGTTGAACATTTTTTTTCTTGAGCTTACTGTCATGGCCATTTATTAGACGTTCAACAAGGTCAACAAGGTCAAATGATTTGCGCTCTAAAGAGACATTAGCTAAATCAATCTTGGTAAGATCAAGGAGGTTTTCGACCAGATGTAAAAGATACTTCGTGCTTGATTGCAGGTGTTCAAGAAAAGACATGCGCTCTTTAGGGTCTGTCTCGCTTTCGAGAAGATCAGCAACGCAATAGATCAGATTTAAAGGAGTACGAATTTCATGACTAATAACTGCAAGAAAATTGTTCTTAACATTAAGACTTTCCATAATCACTAGCTTTGCCTCTTGCAAGGATCTGCGGTTGCGAGCTAGTGAGATGAAGAGATCTAACTTATTTTTCATAATCTGTGGCGTCGGTGGCTTGGGAAGAAAATCTGCTGCCCCAATTTCATAGGCTTTATGAAACATCTCAGGATCATCGAAGGCACTGGTCAGAAAAATAATCGGCGTGGATTTGTTTTTTTCGGTTTCACGGATGCTATTAGCTGTTTCAAAGCCATCGATATTAGGCATCTTAACATCAAGAATAATGAAGCCAAATTCGCGCTTTTTACAAACATCAATAGCATCAAAGCCATTGTTAAAAGAAACAACCTCAATACCGTCATCTCCGACATTGATTTCAATCAAATCCCGAATGACTTCAAGGTCCAAAGCTCGATCATCGACGAGCAATATGGGAATACGTGAATTATAGTCTTGTCGCGAGGCCATAGAAGGCGTATCGGCAGTTTTGGCTTAGATGTTAGTCTGATCTGAATTCCCAGGGAGAAGGGTGGAGGAGCAAGAGGACCTTCGCTATTAAAATTTAGAAAAGTAACCCTCTAAGAGAGGCACAAAATCCCGTTTGCGCGAAATCAAATTGCCGCAACTGAAAATATCCGAATAAGAAGTACTCTCAAGTTTGAGCCCAATCGCATAAGCAGCAATCTGCTCATCTTCGCCAAGAACAATCATCTTTGAGGTTAATGAGTTAATATCGACTACAATAAAAAACAAATAGTTTAGGTCTTTTTGCTGCTTAATCAGAGCCATAGCTTGCCTCAGCTCAGCTGCCTGATTTATAAGAGAATCTGGGTCTATAGTTTCAGCTACACCAATAGCATAGTGCAAACCTTTAAAATAATACTCTTTGAAATCTAGTTGAATAATCTCGCTAATGCTATATTTACTCAAATCTGATTTTGCTTTAAACATCTCTGCCGCAAATTTCTCAGCATCTAAAGCACTTTGTAAAGAAAGCTCATCCACAGCCTTCTTATCTAACTCTGTTGTTGTTGGCGAGCGCAGCAATAAAGTGTCTGATAAAATACCAGCTAGCATAGCACCTGCAATTTTTTTTGAGATCGGACGACCCTCTACTTTATATTCAGAGTAAATCAGCGTGCATGTTGAACCGACAGGCTTGATCGTGATACTGATAGGCTCAGAAAACTTAAAGCAATCTTCCTGCAGCGCATGGTGGTCCACAATACCCAAAATATTCTCGCCGCTTAAGCCCTCAATTCCTTGCGATCGTTGGTTAAAGTCAACAAGGAAAAATTTATCTAACCCAGCTTGTGTTACAACGCTCGGGGTCTCTAAAGCCAATCTTCGCAAAACAAAAAGGCTCTCCTGATTAACTGGACCAGCTACCGCTGGAATGTAATCATAGAATTCCGCGGCAGCGATAGCAGCCATTACAGCATCGGTATCAGGGTTTTTGTGGCCAATTACATAGCTTGAGGTAGCAAAGGCCAGACCCGAGAAGCAAAATAGTAAACTTGCCAACCACCCTGCCATAAATACCTCCATTGTTCATGCCACAAATCAACTTTGGAAATACCGACTATATTCTGAAAAAAGAAGTAGTCAATTAGATACCTACATAAATGAGCTAGCAGTTTTCAAAATCTGTCACTTTTTCTTGCCTAAAGACCCCCACCCGAAGCATCATGGTATGATACTTTGAGGACCCCTTGGGCCTAGCTGCAAATAGTTGATGAAAACGAGAGCCTTGCATGTTTGTTGATCCAGATGCCTTAGCTTATTTACCAATCTTGCTTTTGATGGCAATTGGCGCCATCATCGGCTGTGCCCTGCTGGCACTCAATTTCATTTTTGGGGCTAAACCCAAAGAAATAGTGACACCTCACCGGGACACCTACGAATGCGGCGTTCCTTTCCATGGCAATGCTCGCCAACAGTTCTCAGTGCGCTATTATGTCGTGGGCATTGTGTTTCTCTTATTTGACGTCGAAGTCGTCTTTACCTACCCTTGGGTCATTGTCTTTCGACGATTCTTAGCTCAAGGACCATTTATCCTCTTTGAGATGATCACATTTACATTTATTCTTTTGGCTACATATTTTTATCTGCTTAGGCGTCATGGCCTAAACTGGGATTAAATAAGGGTTAGCAATGGCAAAAGACGGCAGTGCCAGTTTTATTCCGACAACTCTTGCCTACGCAGTGAAGTGGGCACAGAAAAATTCGCTTTGGCCAATGCCTTTTGGCACTTCCTGTTGCGGTATTGAGATGATGTCCACCTTGTCATCGACATATGACCTTTCTCGCTTTGGTGCTGAAGTTGTGAGGTTCACCCCCAGACAAGCAGATATGCTCATTGTTGCTGGCACTATCACAAACAAAATGGCCCCTATTCTGCGCCAAATTTATGATCAGATGCTTGAACCCAAATGGGTTATTGCCATGGGTGCTTGCTCTTCTTCAGGTGGTATTTTCGACACTTATTCTGTTTTGCAAGGCATTGATGAAATCATGCCTGTAGATATTTACGTTCCTGGTTGCCCCCCTATCCCCGAGGGGTTAATTCATGCTATTTTGCGACTGCAAGATGTGATTCAACAGGGTGAACCTCGGCCTCATATGTTACGCTTATCGCGAGAGCAGGCAATGGATGCCATGGCTTACCGCAAGGTAGTAGAGACATCCCTGCTGGATGAAAAGAAGACTGAGGGGAAGAAATGAGTTATCACCTAAAGTATCATCATCCGCATCGAGGTGTTGCATGATACCCCTGCTGCAACAGGCATTCCCTAATTTTCGCATAGAGCAGGACAAGGCTGGTGAGGTTGTCCTTTGGATACCCACAACCTCCGATCTTATCCCTACTTTGCAACGCGTAAAAGACGATCGTGAGTTTGACCTCAACCTGCTTTCTGATATCACCGCGTACGATAACATCGACCATAAAGATGGCCCTTTACGCTTTATCCTTGTTTATCAACTTTATTCCATAGCTAAGCACCACCGCCTAAGAATAAAGCTTGCTATTGATGAAGGGGTTCAAGCCCCAACAGCAACAGGTGTTTGGCCAGCAGCTGACTGGCTAGAACGAGAAACCTTCGATATGTTTGGGGTTCGCTTTGCTGGCCACCCCGACTTGCGTCGCATCCTCATGGATGAACGTTTTCAAGGTTTTCCCTTACGCAAAGAGTACGATCTCAAAGACAGGCAGCCTTTCCCAGATGCTCAAGATGTGCGCATTATTCCTAAAGCGTCTCTTGTTAAACAAGAAGAACCGCGCACCAACCTCTCCGATTTTTATAACCCCAATGTTTTAGTTAATATTGGCCCCTCGCATCCAGCAACACATGGCACTCTAAGGGCTATGTGCCGCGTCAATGGTGAAATCATCGAAGATGCCACCTGCGAGATTGGTTATCTGCACCGAGCTATCGAAAAACTAGCTGAAAATAAAACTTACCATCAGTGGATTGTTTACACCGACCGCCTCAATTATTGCTCAGCGCTAACCAACAACATTGCTTACGTCATGACTGTCGAAAAAATCTTAGGCATTCAGATCACTGAGCGTTGTGTTTGGATTCGTGTTATCTGCATGGAGCTGGCTCGCATCATCGACCATTTAGTCTGCGTCGCTATCAATGCCCTTGATATGGGAGCGCTAACTTGCTTTTGGTACCTCTACCACTGGCGTGAAGAAGCCTATACGATGATCGAAGGCATGTGCGGCATGCGCCTGACAACCTCTTATGCCCGCGTTGGCGGCATGATGTATGACCTGCCCGAAAATTTCGCCGCTGAAATGACGAAATTTCTCGATGGCGTGCCCAAGACACTTGATGATGTCGAAAAGCTTCTGACATCTAACCGCATCTGGGTAGATAGAACCAAAGGGATTGGTATTCTTACCCCAGAGGAAGCCATTCGTTACGGTGTCACTGGTCCTTGTTTGCGTGCCTCAGGTGTTGAATGCGATCTGCGCCGTGATCAGCCTTATTACACCTACCCAGAGCTTGATTTCGATGTTGTCATTGGCAGCCAAGGCGACGTCTACGACCGCTATTTAGTGCGTATGGAAGAGATGCGGCAAAGCCTTAAGATTCTACGTCAATGCATGCAAAAGCTCCCTGCTGGCCCTCTTTGGGTAGCAGATCGCCGGGTACAAATCCCAGCTAAGCAAGATGTTTATAGTAAGATGGAGGTGTTGATTCATCACTTCAAGATCTTCATGGAAGGCATCAACGTTCCAGAAGGCGAAGCCTACAATGTCGTCGAGGCACCTAATGGCGAGCTTGGCTTTTATGTTGTAAGCCGTGGTGGGCCCAAAGCCTGGCGAGTGAAAATTAAGTCACCATCGTTGCTTCATTTCCAATCTTTTGAGTCCTCGATTCGAGGGACGAAGATTTCAGATGCTATAGCCATATTAGGTAGTTTAAATATCATTGCCGGTGAGTTGGATAGATAAGGGTTTTGCATGATTATCAACGAATCGATACGCCAAAAAATCGATGCTCTACGCCCACGCTTTCCGACTGAGCAGTCCTTACTTTTGCCCCTTCTTCATGAAATTCAGGAAAAAGAGGGCTGGATCTCTAACGAAGCAATAAAAGAAGCGGCAGCATTTCTTCATCTAGCGGTAGCACGTGTAGAAGAGGTTGTCTCTTTTTACACAATGTACAACCGAGAGCCCGTGGGGAAGAAGCATATTCAGATTTGCACTAATATTGCTTGCTTTTTACGCGGTGCAGATCAATTGGTAGGGGCCTTGGAGAAAAAGCTTTGCATCCGTGCTGGAGAAACGACCTCTGATGGTAAATATACCTTGAGTAAAGTAGAATGCTTAGCATCTTGCGGCACCGCACCGGTAATGCAGGTAAATAAGGATTATCACGAAAGCTTGAACTTAAAGA
>CALBMD010000036.1 GCA_937896265.1 uncultured Pseudomonadota bacterium | reverse complement strand
GCTCGGCAGCAGCAAGAAGTCCTATTCTTTTACGATCAGCGCCGGTAAAAGCACCTTTCTCATGACCAAAAAGTTCGGCTTCTAGAAGATTTTCTGGGATAGCGCTACAATTAATAGCTACAAAGCATTTGTGAGACCTAGCAGAAAGGCGGTGGATGGCTAGAGCTATGAGCTCCTTCCCTGTGCCACTTTCGCCTAAGATTAAGGTTGAGCTTTGGGTTTGAGAGATTTTAAGGACTGTTTTAAGAACCTTTTCCATAATCTTACTTTGGAAGATGATCTCTGGGAAAAGATCTTTAATATCCTTTTGCTCAAGCAATTCGGTTCCACCCTCGGCAAGAAGGCGAGAACGTTCTTGCAAATCGTCTTCGCTGGTTTTGGTTTGATCAGTGCTCATTGAGAACAGCTTCTCCCCTTGTCAATGAAGAGTCGATCGGATAAAAAATTCTAGGAAAAAATTATATAAAAGTGCTGATAGCCTGTTGCTCGACATTGTTATCCTAAAAGGCTTTAGCACCTTCATTTTTACTCAGAAGCGATGATAATGAGGCACCTGCTAATATCATATCTTAAGCTAAGCAAGTCGTGCAAACCTTCCAATATCAGCGCAAATCGGGTATAAGCTCTTTAGATGTCGTTAAGTAGAAAGTATAATTAGCAGAAAAGTAAGAATTTGGTGGGAGAGAAAATCCTTTTCAAATTTAGCTCAGAGAAAATAAGGAAACAACCTTGAAAGTAGCGATTGTTCATGACTGGCTTGTAGACTATCGCGGTGGTGAAAGGGTGCTAGAGGCTATTTGCGAACTTTACCCTCAAGCGCCTATTTACACCCTTTTTTTTGATGCTAAAAGACTTCCTTCTTCGCTAAAGAACCGTGATATTCGCTATCCAAAGTTTCTTAAGCCCTTTGGCTTCTTGCGTAAAGCATTGCTGCCATTTTTACCTACCTTCATCGAAGCGATGCCTCTTTCTTCTTTTGATCTCATTATTAGCACTTCTTCTTGTGTTGCTAAGGGGGTTATACCATCGCCGATGGCTCGTCATATTTGTTATCTACATTCACCTATGCGTTATATTTGGGATCAAAAAGAAGAATACTTAGGCCGTCTTTTGCGATTTTGGCCAACCCAACTATTAGTTGAAAGTCTTTTGCGGAGGCTTCGAATTTGGGATGTTTGCTCTTCTGCTAGAGTGGATCAATTTGTTGTCAATTCAACGTTTGTTGGGCAAAGGGTGGCAAGGTATTATCGACGTGAATTTAAAGTTATTCCACCGCCAGTTGATTTGGCATTCTTCAAGCAAGCCGTTTTTTCCCCTAAGAAGCAATATTTTTTAGTATTTGGTGCTTTTGTGCCCTATAAAAGATTTGATCTAGCTATTCAAGCCTGCAATGAGTTAGGTGTTGAACTGGTTGTTGCCGGTAATGGTCCTTTAGAGAAAAAACTTAGACATCTTGGTGGACCCTCTGTGCGATTTGTTGTAAATCCAACGCAAGAGGAAGTTAGAGAGCTTTTTTCACAAGCAAAAGCGTTGATTTTTCCGCAAATCGAAGATTTTGGTATTTCAGCTATTGAAGCTTTGGCTGCAGGAGCTCCCCTTATCGCTTTGAAAAAAGGTGGTGCTTTGGATTTTGTTGAAGAACAGATAAATGGTTTTTTCTTTGCAGAACAAACCGTGGAGAGTTTAAAAGCAGCTCTTTTGAGCTTTGATTCCTTTGAGCTGAATCAAGAGTCAATTGTAAAGTCATCTGAATCTTTTGATAAATGTAATTTCTTACAGCGTTTTGCAGCCGAAGTTGAGGCTACCATTAGGACAATGAGCGATGAACCAAAAGCATCTATTTGAATCGTACCCTTTCATTAAAATATTAGGGGATCTTTGTGCGGTAAGTGTGGCATGGTTGCTTGCCTTTTATCTGCGGTTTTATACATTTGTTCCCTTATTTAAGGAGGTGCCGGTTGCTCAAATTTATACAAAACTCTTGCCGCTTATTTGGCTTGTTTGGGGTTTTAGCTTATTTGCCTTTGGCGAATATCGGCAAAAAAGATTTTTCAAATTTAATATCAAAGAGATAGCCGCCTTAGCTAAGGCTTTGGCATTTGCTATGCTCATCTTTATCGCTACGACGTTCTTTTTTGAAGAGTATAAATACTCACGAGTCACTTTAGCAATCTTCTATATTCTGCAAATTTCGTGCATTGGAGCTATGCGTGTTTTCTTGCAATATTTACTTTTCACTGTAGAGGGTAAAAATAGTTTGGGGGCAAGGATTCTTTTGATTGCTCACCCTGGTCAGCTAAGAAGACTAATGGACCTTATCACGGATCATAATTTAGTTTTAGGTCATGTTATAGGTATCGTTCCTATTGGTGGTAGCATCAATGAAAATGAAGGTATTGCGGCAGGATCTTTGTTGGCCATGCCTAGTAATTGGGTAGATTTTATAAGTGAAAAAAGAATTGAGACCGTTGTCGTTGCTATAAAAGATAAAGATCGTCATTTTTTTCATGACAATCTTGAAATAATAGCTAGCCAAGTCAGCGAATTTTTAATTCTCCCTGATTTTGAAATGTTTTCAAAGCATTCTATGAGTGTTCGAGTGCTTGCTAACACACCTATCTTAGATGTCAACGATAGCCCACTAAAGGGGTATAATGTTGTACTTAAGCGCCTATTAGATATCCTAGGTGCTATTGCCGCAATCCTAATTTTCAGCCCTGTTTTAGTTGTAGCTAGTTTTTTAGTAAGGATTGGCAGTAAAGGACCTGTATTTTATCGTCAGCACCGTATGGGTATGGACGGTAGGACCTTCTCGATTTTGAAGTTCCGTAGCATGCCAATATCAGCTGAGCAGGCAACAGGAGCAGTATGGGCAACTGCTAATGATCAACGAGCAACAAAGGTGGGCAAGTTTTTAAGAAAAACTAGCCTCGATGAGCTGCCACAGCTTTTTAATGTGCTAAAAGGTCAAATGAGCTTAGTTGGTCCAAGACCAGAACGACCAATTTTTGTTGATCAGTTTCGTCGAAGCATTCCTAAATATATGCTGCGTCATAAGGTTAAAGCTGGCATGACTGGTTGGGCTCAGGTCAATGGCTGGCGTGGTGATACCAGCATCGAAAGGCGTATTGAGCATGATCTATACTACATTCAAAACTGGTCTATTTGGCTGGATATCAAAATTTTATTTTTAACTATTTTTAAAGGATTTACGAATCCAAACGCCTATTAGGCAAGTTAGCTCTAAATGAGAACTCTTTTCTACCGAACCCACACTCAAGTTCCTTTTTTCTGTGATACAATACCCATATCTGAAAAGAGCTTTGGGGAGTAGGGTATTGTCTCAATTGTCAGGCCAAGACTGTATCATTGTCCTTGATGATGATCCGATGATAAATCGGATTATAGCGCAGGCAACAAGCAAAAAAACAGTCAGCTTTACAACAGTTGATGAAATGAAGGAGAAAAGTGAAGGGCTAACTCCTTTGGCCATTTTTGTCGACATTCATCTTGGTGTCAAAGAAAATGGTTTAGACACTTTGCCGAAGTTAAAGTTACGCTGGCCATTTTGCCCTATTATCGTAATTACAACAGACAGAGATGAAAACTCAGTAAGTAAAGCTTTGGCTGCTGGTGCTGATGATTTTATCTATAAGCCCTTAAATATAAAAGAGCTGCTTGCTCGCCTTCAGGTCCGGATGGCAGAACTTTCGAAAAAAGAGGCTGTAGAGCTTGTGCGTATCGGTGATGTAACTATTGATTTGGTACACCGCTCTATTGCAAGCGAGAAAAAGGGAATTCGCTATCTTTCTTCTACAGAAATGAATCTTTTGAGTTGCCTTGTGCATGCTAGAGGCACGCTTGTGCGGCGAGAAGTTTTAAAACGTAAGTGCTGGGGACAGATTTTTGTTAGTGACAATGCACTTAATCGCAAATTGCATGAGGTAAGGCGCGCGCTTAAAGAGGTTTCGGATCAGGTGCAAATTCGTACATTATATGGAACAGGTGTTACATTGGAATTTAAAACAGAAGTTTCTAGTTTGTTGGATAAGGCAGGTTAGCAAAATCATTTCAGGAGTTGCAAATGAGCTTTGAAGAATTGGCTATTTTGGATACGGAACAGCTTAATTCTCTAAAAGAGTTAAATGAACCAGGGGAATCTGATTTGGTTGCTGAGCTTGTTGAGATCTATATCAATCAGAGTCCGCAGACCTTAAATGAGTTAAAAACCTCGATTGCGTCTAAAGACGTTGTGCAAACAGAAAAGCTTGCTCATAAATTAAAAGGCAGTAGTGCTAATTTGGGCGCTCTTCGCGTTTGCTCGATTTGCGAATCAATGGAAGAAAAAGCTCGACTAGGCAATTTGGACTATAGTACTCAGAACATTGAGAACTTAGAGCGAGAGCACAAGAGTCTGGTAGAGGTATTGGCGCGTGACTGGAAGTAGCTGAAATCAAATAAAATTAAGATTTTCTCTTAAATTTATTTTTCCTCTCTTTCACTAGGTACTATTTTCATTTCTAAAAAAAAATCCTCCGTTTCAAAGTAAGGTAAAGTTTGATTTAGATCACCTTGTCTAGGTCTAACTATGTTTAGCAAACATCTATTTTCATGGTTATTGCTAGTAAATCTCGATTTTTCGAGCCTTGCAGCAGATAAAGTTCCTAAATGGGACAGCAAAGGTCCCTATGAACAGGAAGTAGGAAGTAGTGTTAAAGAGATAGCTGTAAAGGATATTCTCGAGGATCCTCTTGATTATGCATATGCTGGGGGCAGGATGTCAGACCCTTTTAGCCCCCCTAGCCAGAGCGCTATGCGCACAAAAGTTGAAATCCCTGTTATGAATGCATTGCAGAATTTTAACACAGAAGTTTTGTCGCTTGTTGGTATTTGGCTAGTAGATAAAGCAACACATAAGGCTTTAATTACGACGCCAAAAGGTGAAGGTGTCGTAGTAGCTATCGGTGACCCTATTGGTAATCGAGGCGGGAAAATTTTAGAAATCTTTGAAAAATTTCTCATAGCAAGAGAGTTTGTTTTGGCTCCTGACGGTACTAGGCTTTTTCAGGATAAGACACTTTGGTTAGCATCGCCTCCAAAGGCTGAAGAAGAAGTTTATGCTATTCCAAGACCCGTCTATTTGCCTGAAAAGTCAAAAGCAAAGTCAGCATCTATTTTGGAGAAAAAAGAAGTTGAAGAATCTAATCCATAGTACGCAAGAAAAGCCAGGATTAATTTCTTTGCTTGTTGTTTTAGCTTTTCTAGCGTCATGCGCTATTTCATCTAATGATTTAGAATCAGTTTCTAATGAGGAAAATAGCGAAAATAAGGTAAGTAGTGATGAAGAAGATGTTGCTGATGAGCTTGACTCAGATGCTAAACTTGATGAAGAGCTAGGTGTTTCAGATGCAAATTTAGAAGATTTTAAAAATGAGAATTTACCAGAAAAAGAAGAAATAAATAGCGCTAAAGAGCTATCAGAAAATGACAAAGATGCTAAGAATAAAACTATTGAAGATCAATCTTCCTCGTTAAAAAATATTGAGCCAGCCGCCGCCCCTGCTCTAGAAGATAAAAACTTGGCAAAAGCTCAACCTCAGGTAGCAGTACCAGCTGTTCCTGAAAAATCAGCAATAGCACCTGAACTGTGGTGGATTGGATTTGATTATCATGAGGAAAAAGCTACTGCTTATATTGAGCTTCTTACGAAGGGGAAGCCTAAGTATGATTTAGAACAGCGAAAAAATGCGCAAGGATTTATCGACTTAATCATTCGGTTTGAATCTGCGATAATGAAGCCTCTTCTTGCAAGGACTATTGTAGCAACAGAATTTGCCAGTCCTATTGAGACTATCAAAGCGACTATTCAGCCTGATAAATCAGGCGTTGAGGTGGCAATATCTCTTCGTGACAACGTAAAACCAAAGCTATTTGCTCATGAAGGCAATATCTTGTTGAGTTTTCCATTGGCCAAAGAATATCTGAAAAAAAATTCACCTAAAACCATGGCAT
>CALBMD010000035.1 GCA_937896265.1 uncultured Pseudomonadota bacterium | reverse complement strand
CAAAAACGCAGCCGCTTCGTGGTTCTTGCCTCTTAATGTTGCAGGTTGTAAGTGTCGATCTGTTAAAAATTTTCCTTTTAAAATAGCTGATTATCGCTTGCTTGTGAGCAAGATCAAGCAGCAGTTGGTTTTTCTTATTTAAAAAACTTTTCCCTTGCCCAAGGGCGGGATTTTTGGCAAAATCCCGCCACTAAATCCATAAAGCTAAAAATCAAGGAATCTAAAAATTGTTTAATTTATTAAAGATAATAAGCGTCTTTTTTTTCATCACCTCTATTGCTTTTGCAACGCCCAATTATTATGAGACTGATCATATCAAGCGCTGGATCAAGCATTATGGCGTTATTGATCAAGACACGCTTGTGGTTCTAGATTGGAATAATTCAGTTGTTGCTACTGTTGAGTCAACAAAATCCGCTCCAGCACATTATATCGATGTTTATGGGTTGCAAGCATTTATAACAGAACTGTTAGAGAAAGGTGCCTGTGTGGTGATTCTTACTGCCAGTCAGGGCTTGCTTGAAAAAGATTCGTACTGGCAAGAGCTTGTCAATATTGTCGGCGAAGAGAACCTCAAAAAAGCATCAAAACATTTTGTTGAAATTGATCTGGTGCTTGATGACAAGGAGATAACCAGTACAACTAAAGAAGATTACACTATCAGTTCTAAAAAACCATACTGGCAGCGTGCCTCTGTTTTTTTTACGAATAACGGTAAGATCGAAAAAAGTAATCGAGCGTCTAAAGTAGATATCTTAGCTCAGATTATTTCTGAAATCAGTGAAGTGAACAAAGTTAGTAGAGTTTATTTTTTTGACGATCAAGAAGAAAATTTTCCCTCAAGATATCTCCTTTTGGAAGAAACTGATTTAAAAAATTTTCCAAAGGTTGAACTCAATTGCATTAAAGTTACTGTTGAAAAGCAATTAGCACGTTTTCAAATAAACTTAATAATGGAAAATCTTTCGAAAAAAGACCCTGAAAAAGTCAAAGAAATTAGAAAAAAGCTGATACAAGCGAAACAAAATGGTGAGTGCCTATTTGATAGATTATCCTGGCTACAAGAGCAGTCTGGCTTGTGAATAAAGACTCCAAATTCTTTTTAACTCAATCTTCCTATAACAAGATCTATCTTCCATCAAAAATGTCATCTGATTTTTGAATCATCACCTTCTTCGCTTCATTTAAAGTAGAATATATTACTGCTGAATGAAGAGGAGGAGAAGGAATGATGGCAATTACTGTAATGGTTAAAGCAACTTACAATTGTTCATTAGAAAGAGCCTTTAAGACACCACTGCTTTGCGATGTTTCAAAGGTTCACACAGGATATGGGCTAATGCCTAGAATTACCCATTGTACCGATGATGAGCATTGGGGTAAACCAGGTGCTAGTAAAAAAGTATTTGCCGCTAAGTCATTAACACAAAAAGGTGGTTGGGCTTCAGTAGATAAAGTTATCGAGCGTATAGAAAATAAATATTGGAAATTTGAGGTCAGTGATTTTAAGTCCTGGATGTTAGGATTTACAAGATTCGTTGGAGAGTGGAAAACAAACGAAATTGAAAAAGGTAAAATTTTAGTAGAATATGTTTATACTTTGCATTCAAGCATTACTATACTCTATCCTTTGAATTGGTTGTTTGCCAAAATTTTTTGGAAAATGTATATGAAAAGAGTTTTAGAAAATGTGAGGATAATGGCAGAAAATAATGAACCCTATCGGCATGACTAATGCCTCTTATAAGGCAGTAAGAGCAGTATTTCCATATACACAGCGCTTTATTGCTGCTATGTCTCCAATAATATAGCGATTGCTGTCTTCTTGAGAGAAACCAGCTGCGCAGTTTTCTCCCAAGCCCTCATCCTTGCTGTTGCTAGAATTTAGATGCGGTAGCCCCGCTGGCGAGAAATAGATAATTGACAAAAAATCCGATCGTGTGAAGTAAGTTCAATTAACTTTTAAAACTTTTCCTTCGGTTGTTTCTACAATGTCATCCGGTGTAATTTTAAAGACTGATTTTGGTGTACCAGCAGCAGCCCATAGTTCCGTGTAATTAAGTAGATCTTGATCAATAAATGTTTGAATTTTTGTTTTGTGGCCAAATGGAGGGACACCACCTATAGCAAAACCTGTTGCTTCACGTGTAAATTCAGCGTTGGCTTTTTCTATTCTTTCACCAATTCTTTCTGAGAGAAGGCTTTCATTAACTAAGTTGCTACCACAAACCAAAATTAAAATGGCCTGGTTCGTTGTAACGGTCTTAAAAACCAAAGACTTGATGATTTGCTCAATTTTGCAATTTAACGCTTTGGCAGCTTCTTTTGCTGTTCTCGTACTTGCAGGCAGTTCTAAAACTTGGGCCTTAAGCCCTACACTGTCCAAGAAATCTTGGATAATCGTTGCGCTTGTGCTTAGCATAGTTTCTACTTCCATAAAGAAAATTTGCGGGTCAATCCGGTAACTACCTCAGCAGGCCCATAAAGGAGAATGCCAAAGTAGGTGAGATTTTCGTTTTTAGTGTCTGCCGTTTTTGCTAGCTGGTCAGACCAACTTCCGACAGTCATGGTTTCGGTGAAGTCGTTGAAATTGATGCCACTGATGTTTGCCTGTTCACGGAGCGAGCGTATTTTATTGGAGTTTGCTTTGAGAATAACGAAGGGCATTTTAGAAATATTAGGATGATGCCCACCATCAGCGTCAGCGTAATCCATTAGATGCAAAGTTTCAGATCCTAGAATTGCTCCCATCCCTAAAGCTAAGTGACCCAGGGCATTGAGTGCCCTACCTGGCTCAATTTTTTCATTTAAAACCGCTACGATCCGTTGTGTGAATTCGGGCATAAAAACTATTCCTTTACATTTTTGTGCGTTATAACGCATAATGGGGACATTAACATTGTACGTTATAACGCACAAGGGTTTTTACCATGCAAGAGCTATCTTCCAAAATCTCGAAAACTCTTCGAGCCTTGCGGAAACAGAGAGGTTGGAGTCTCGATAAAGCAGCTGCTGAAACGGGGGTGAGTAAAGCTATGCTTGGACAAATAGAGCGCGAAGAGTCAAGCCCCACTATTTCCACTCTTTGGAAAATAGCGAGTGGCTTTCAAACATCATTTTCTTCTTTTATTGAAGAGCCGTTAGCTGAGCATCAATCATTTATCCGTCGGTCGGAAAAAGTAAAAAGCATCCATCCAAAGGACGATAGAATAAAGGTGATGACGCTATTTCCATTCGATGCAGATTTGAAATTCGAGATCTTCTTAATAGAGCTATCACCAGGCTGCGAGCATCTATCTCCTCCCCATGCAAAAGGAGTAGTTGAGCACGTGATAGCTGTGAAAGGCAAAGTAGAAGTGTTTATTCAGAATAGATGGCAAAAACTATCTCTTCATGAAGGGCTAAAGTTTGAGGCTAGCAAGTCACATGGTTATCGTAATTTGAGCCGAGAAAAAGCACAGATTCACGATATCATTCATTACCCTTAAGCCGATAAGTCGGGATCTTGGCCAATGATCCCAAAGGCATGCTTTGGATTCAAGAAAATATCGGGGTTAACATCCCTAGCATCCGCTGATTCTAGTTTGCCGCCTGGGAACGCTAAAAGGCCGCGATAGATCTCCTGTGCTATCTACTACTCACAAATCCTGGAAACGCTTGGGTCATGGTCATCACCAGCCGTCGCGGCCGCACCGGCCCGACCGGCGTCAGGTGATCTATTTGCGTTACCCCGAGTTAATAAAGTTTCATTTGGGATTAATTTTATCAATTAATCGTTCTTTTGCTACACGACTCCAAGGTTCAGCTGCTTTTCAGGGATGATCGCGGCGCTTATTGTTGAGCGCTCATTGATATCGATAAAAAGCTAATTAATGTGGCAACTGGCAAAAGAGAAATCAAATCTTTTTCGATTGATAGAGTTGGCGACGTTAAAGCT
>CALBMD010000034.1 GCA_937896265.1 uncultured Pseudomonadota bacterium | reverse complement strand
TGTCCAAGAACTTTAATCAATAAGCTGTTGCTCTGTGTCAAGATTGTTCTCAACCATTTGTGATTCAGAGAAATAAATTCCACTATCAGCAGCAATTGAAAAGAAGAATTGCTTTGCTTTCTCAGATATTTTGGATGCAGTTTCTGCTTTCAAAAACCGATCAGGCTTTAATCTTATAGTCTTAATCTTTGATTTATTAACTCTTGATTTCATTCGTGGATTTCGATGGGTTTTAATCTCATAAATTGCATCGGGGTTATCTTTGTTGAATTTTTCATCCACATGATAAATATGATAAAAAACCCCTTGTTCGCCTTTCATTTTTATGATTCTAAATTTATAGATGTTAAGCTGTCTGATAAACGAAAGCCAGGGATTGCTATCTTTTTTTCCATATAAACCATGCATAAGCTGTTCTTTATTCAAAACAACAATAGTTTTTCCATCTTCATGCCACTGAACCCCAAATGCTGTCATATTTTGTCTCATACCATCGAGCTTCACTAAAAAATTATTTAACTCTGGTTTAGGGATACTCGAACCTTTGGCGCGGTAAAAATTCAAGCTGATAAAGAGACAAAAAAATAAAATTTTGTAGTAGCAATGCATGATACCCCCTCTAAAATCCGAGGGAACTTAGCATAGAAAAAGAGGAGAAACTAGATCCAAAAATGATCTTTTTAGCTAAAAGAAGAGAGCGCCTTTTTCTTCAGTAATTTCAGGGAGATCAGTAAAGTAGCGGCGGAGGATCTCTCTCTCTTCACTCATCGAAGCTAAGTTATCAAGCTTCTTCCCAAATTCTAATGCAGACATCTTGCCTTCTCGATGCTCAAGCCAAAGCTGAGTCATTTTTATGGTATTATCCATATTACGAGAAATACGATCTTGAAACTGTAGAGCCTGGATAATAGGATTAATAGTACTATCAAGCTCTTGATGCTGCGCTTTCAGCCCAATCAAAGCTTGAGATAAATTGCGCATTTTAGAACTTGATTCATCAACCTTAGGCTTCGTCACCCCTCGAATACGATTTAGCGCTGCAATAACGTCATCAGACATTGCTGAAGCCTGTTTAGCGTGCTCAAAAACCTGCATTACTACATTTGTAATGGCTTCGATGGATTTCTCAGATTCTTTTTTGCACCATTCCATCGACGCAGCACAAAAACTAGCATAGTCTTCGACTTTCATTCCCCACTCCTTAAAAGAATAAGACACTAGACTCGCGCTCTCCTTGAGTAGGAGGTGGCTCTTGCTTCAAAGCATTGCGATAAAATATCTCTGTTTCAGCAATTGAAGTTAGCTTACTTTTAATCAATTCCACATCGATGGCTTTTTCATCACAATGCTTGCCGAATACTTCTTGCCAGCCCTCTTGTATGTGATCAAGGCGCTGACGCAAAGCATCTTCGAACTGCATACACGCTAGCACAGGAGCAAGTTTCTCTTTCATTCCCTCTTCTACTCGAATTAAAGCCTCAAGCTCTTTTTGTATTGCTGAAATGCCTAGACGAATATCATCTGCCTCTTTAGTTGTCTTAAGATTAATCTCGCCGCCTTGTTTTAGTGCAGCTTGCGCTTGCTCAAATAAAGAGTCTACCTCCTTATTGACAGCATCCTTACTATCAACGATACTGCGTTTTTTGCTAAAATAAAGATTATAGAATTCAACAATTGCCGTCTGTGCCTTCTGGTTAAGATAGGTAGACGACAGCTCCAAGACCTCCTGTGAAGCCTTACTAGCTGTTTCCATG
>CALBMD010000033.1 GCA_937896265.1 uncultured Pseudomonadota bacterium | reverse complement strand
GCCACCAGTCACCCAAACCTACACCTATGGCCTTACGGTTGAAGTCGCCGAATAACCCACACCACTGACCTCGTACACGATCGATCAAAAGCACACTTTTGGTCGATTTTTTTTAGTCTATCCACCGGTCTTGAATATGCGCTAAACGAGTAACAGTTTATCTATTTCTCATAACTTGCAACAATGTCCGTATGTTCATTAATTTGAGATACTGCAAGATCAAGTACACGTCTTTTAAAAGCTTCAATACGCTGATAAACGTTCGTATCTAATCCCAATTGAATTCTAAACTGCTGAATTTCAAAAACTGGAGTTTTACCTGCCACCTTCCACATCATAAGCATCTCATACAATCGAATAGCATAACTGCTGGTTAACCCCGCAATTTGTTGCAGCTCATAGCTTGTAAACTGCTCTTCCAGTCGTGTTACGAGCGGCACAACCTCATGCCCAAAGCGCAAGGTAACACTGGCTTCGCTCTCATTGTAATCCATTGCAGTAACCCAGCGAACGGTCATAAGACGCATACGGTCTTTACGACTGTCATAAACATCTACGGTTGCCCGACGGTTAAACAGCGTTTCTACCGCATCCTGCAACGCCATGTACGCAGCTTGCCTTGTGACACCGAAGTGGCGGGCATAATCCTCCGCTCTAACAGTTAAAAGAGTTGTTGAATCAATTCCTAGACCAGTTTCACGCGCTCCGACAATTGCAAGCAGCATCATGCGCTGCTCAGCAACGCCTAGTACATAGCTAGCTTGAATTAACCGATTATCCTTTACTACCAAGTCAGGCATAACAACAACCAAGTTGGACTTCATTGCTATAGCAACATATAAGTTATATGTTGTCAAATGGTAAGCAAACGTTGCTATATGGGTAAGCAAACGTTGCTATATGGGTAAGCAAACGTTGCTATATAGGCTAATAAAACATTGTTTATTAGTTGTTTTTAGCGGTCTAAAAGCTTTTAAAAGCTCTTTAAAAACATTTAAAAACCTTTTTGCTTCATTTTTTGATGATTTTTTTTAACGCTTTTTACTGCATTGAGATCACACAAAAGTCACCTTTCTGACCGTAACCACATTGGTCTTTGATCACCCTGATACAGACCTGACCATCGCACTTTCCAATCTGAGCGGATGCACCTTGCTGGTTAAGCTGTGAGAGGGTGTGTTTGCGTTGTTCGATTTCTTGCAGACTAGGGGTGGTTCTCAAAACGGCAATAATCACCAGTAAACCCACCAGCAACAGCGAAAAACAGGTCATGGCGAGCTTGTAGATAAACGTCCATTCAAAGTTACTGGCTTTCTCCAAACGCAAAGCCGCTTTATTTGCGTTTAGAGCGCCGTTTTGAAGCTCGGTGGTACTTCCCCCTATCTTTTCGTTTAAAACGTCTGTAATCGCGTTTTTTGAGCCTTCTAGGGCATGTTTGATTCCTAATTCTACCCCCTTACTCAAGTTTTTCGCTAAATCTTGCTGAATTTGATCCTTCAAAGCGTGGATTGCTCGCATTTGTTGGTCGGTTTCTTGACGCAGCGTGTTGAGGTGTTCCGATTCCATTTGCAGCAGTTGGTAGAGCCGTCCAGCTTGCTCGATCATGGCTTGGATTTGCTGTTCGGTGGTTGGTGAGGGGGTGGTGGTCATCGGTCAAAGCCTCGTTCTCGGTCATATCCCTTCGCTGGAGGGTTTGGGGTTCTTGCGGTTTTGTCGTTGGTGAGGGTGCGTTCTGTGGTTTTTTCAGGCTGTGGTGTTTGAGCTTGAGTGCTAGAAAATTGGTGGGCGAGTTGTTGTAACAGGCGGAGATCGTTGTGTGTGGTGGTGCGTTGCTGTTGCAATTCACCAATCCCGTTAGTGGTGTGTTGTATTTCTTGATCTAATTCTTTTATTTGATGTTTTTGTGCTGTGCGTTCGGCATTTTCTGCTTGGATGATGCGGTTTTGATTGCCCGTGTAGGTGGCAATGCCTTGACGTTCGAGGGCAGTATCTCTTGCGCCCATGTGGAGGGTGGGCTGTTGGTCGATCCCTTGATCAGCAAGTGAGTGTGCAGAAAGTTGGATGCCGTATTTTTCTAAAACGCGGTTTTGTAGGGCTGTCCATTCGACCCGTAATTCAAAAACTTCGTCCTTGCCTTTGGAGAGTCCTCGTTTGGCTCGGTCACTGTCGGATAGCTCGATGTCGCTTTTTTTGCCTAAGCCTTCGGGGGTGAGCTGGCGGGTGGTGCTGAGGAGGTGGGCATGATGGTTGCCGTTGTCTGTGCCGTCTGTGTCACGGTGGGGGCTGTGGATGTTGAGATCCACTGCAACGCTGTAGCGGTTGGCAATCAGCCGTCCAAACGCTTCTGCAAGCTGCTGGCGTTCTTCTGGGCTGGCTTCTTTGGGTAGGGCGATGATGTATTCACGCGCTACCCGTGCGTCTTTGCGCATTTCGGCGGCTTCTGCGGCGTTCCACAAGGTGGCGCGGTCTTGGGCTACTGGGGAGGTGATGCCGTCAGGGGTGATAATTTGGCTGGCGTTGTTGTCGATCCCAGTCTTGCGGCTGTAGTCGTGTTCTCGGTCTTCCCTCTGGTCGTAAATTTTTTCGCCTGAGCGGTAGGCCGCACAGGCTGTTGCACTTTGTCCAGCTCCGCGACTGATCGGTTTGACTTGGAGGACGTTAATGGCCATGAGTAACCTGATGTATTTGTACAGGCTAATCTTTGCCAATTTTAATTGGCAAAGATTAGCCTGTGTCTTTTGATCTTGATCTTCCCCGTAGGGGCGCATGAGTCATCGACTCATTAATGCGCCCTTCATGCTTTGGGAAGAGCTTCTCACAGTTCCTTGCATGATCAAAGTGCTTAGTCTATTTTGGGTAAAAATTACCGTTTTATGGATACACATTTTTATGGCTGTGCTAGAAAAATTAGATGAGCAAATCGCTCGAAAGCAAGAGAAACTAGATGCACTCAAGGCGAGAAAACAGGCTATTGAGAATCGGCAGAAAGCGAAGGCCAAAGAACAAGAACGAAAGGCTGAAACTAGACGTAAGATTCTGGTGGGAGCTGAGGTGCTGAAGCGTGCAAGGAATCATCCAGATCAATACGCCAGAGTGCTGGCAATGATGGATGAAACCTTGACTCGTGAAGATGATCGAAAGCTATTCGATCTTTAACAGCTAGAGATTCGGTGAGTTAGTGCTGTTAGAACTAACCACCTCTTCGAACTCTTCTTTCCCACTTTTGGTAGTAGTATGAATAGTCTTCATCTCGACCACCTGACTCAATCCACTCGTCATACTCTGGGCTATTTTTAAAACCATCCGACATTTTATACTCCTTCATTCGTTTTAAGGGTGATAAGTGTCATCTAAGTTAAGCTGAGACCGACACCACTTCAGTTTTAGTAGATACAGATTAAAATCACAAGATATAAATGCTTTTAAAAATTCAAACGATTGAATTTGATGATTTTTTTTGGAAAAATCGATCATGATGAAAAAATACGGTATGATCAACGTTGGGTATGTTTTAGTACGTATGATAGGCTCATACCATCTAAAAAATCCGTTTTCTCAAAAACTTGCTTAAAAAGCATGTAGACCTGAATACGCGTAATCTCAAGGGAGATAAAATGATTTTTTCATGGAAAGAGATTAAGACAGCTTTTAACGAAAAAGTTGTGAATGGAACTGATGCCAAAGAGGTGACATTAGGCGTTTTAGAGGTGGTAGGTAAGTCGCTTGTTGCAGGGACCACAGAAATCGCAAAAACTGCTGTTAATCAGGTTATGGATGAGTTTAAAGGTGGTGGAACAGGAATGGCTTCCAAGGTTTACGATGCCATGGATAGTAATGAAAAAAAATTAAATGAAATCATAGATAATCCTGACTCTACTCAAGAACAACGTAGCTCCGCAAAAGCAAAATTAGATGAGCTTTCCAAGAAAAAAGAGGAGTTTGTGGAAAAGCGTAAAGAACAATTAGAGCAAGCTGAAAGAAAATTGCTGGAAAGGAAAAATGATATCGAAAAATCCTTAGAAAACTTATACAAACAAAATGGAAGAGGTACTAATGATAACGTTTCTCCTGATGATACAGAAAGTGCTTTAAGGGATGAGCTACGTGATATAGAAGACAAACTAAGAGGAATTAATCGTGAAAAAAACAAGATTAAAGATCAGCATTGATATAAATAGCGCCTCATTCTTCTAAAGAAAGTGGTTGAATATATTGAGCTTGAGGGCTAAAAAAGTTATAGTAAACATTGATGATGA
>CALBMD010000032.1 GCA_937896265.1 uncultured Pseudomonadota bacterium | reverse complement strand
AAAATAATAATCAATCGACTGAAAGTGTTTCACATTTATCCGGTATTTCTAAAAAGTCTGCAGAGGCGGGAAAAGAAACTGTCGATAAAATGCTCAACGAAATGCAAGCTATTTCTAAGAGTTACGATGAAATTCAGACAACTGTTTTAAAGAATAATGAGGACATTGCACAGATCATTGAAGTTATATCTTCAATTGCCAAAAAAACTGAAGTTATTGATGATATTGTTTTTCAAACAAAGCTGTTGTCGTTTAATGCTTCTGTAGAGGCCGCTCGGGCCGGTGAAAATGGAAAAGGTTTTGCTGTCGTTGCTGAAGAGATTGGTAACCTTGCCCAAATTAGCGGTACGGCAGCACGTGAAATTTCAGACTTGCTTTCGACAAGCATTGCCAAAGTAGAAGTGATTGTTAGCGACAGTCGAAAAAAAGTAGAAGTCCTTGTCTCAGACGAACGAGGTAAATTGGAAGTTGGGGTTAACGTCGCTAATCAATGTGACTCGGCATTAGCTGCCATCGTGAGTCATTCTGGCGAAGTAGAATCTATGGTCTCAGCTATCACAACTGCTATCAAAGAACAAAGCAAAGGTATCCAGGAAATTACCAAAACAATCCAAATTCTCGACCAATCCACAGGAAAGAATTCCCAATCAGCAAAAGAGACATCAGACACTTCCCAAAGCCTTCTAACTCAATCTGGCTCTTTGGAAGAAATTGTCACAGAATTAGAAGAATTAATCGAGGTAAAAAAGTCAGCTTAGACTAGCAAGGGCTGGTTCTCGGCTATTTATCAATTTGAGACTTTAGAAGAAATAGCAGTTTATGTAGGGAAAATCAGGTGATTTTACGAGCGCCCTAACCAGATAGCTTTAGGAACGATCCTTATTATATTCCCGCTCCTCCCAAGAAGTATCTAAGGTCTATCTTCATCAAGGTATTCTTTAACTACCTTCTTCTTAAATTGTTCCTGAATCCTGCTAAAAATTTCTTCTTGTTCCTTGATATTTTCTTCGCTCCGCCAAATCATCTTTTTCAATGCATCAATAAAAGCTGAACTCTCTTTTTCCCATTCCACTGTCTTAAGGTGATAGCTGCTATCAAACGGAACAGTTAAAGTAAAATTCTTGAATTCAGTGCTTTGAGCAGTATTGGTGATGTTAAAGTCTAGGTTAACAGCCATCGTATAATGCTTGCCTTTTAAAGTATTGCCGTGGCGAGCTATAGACTGAACAAACCCACTCAGTACCATAGAACGCTCTAATCCTGTTCCCAAATCTTTGAGCTGAAAGCTCTGTAGGACACTATCTAGGTACTTGGTGAGTCGTCGCACCATCACAGATTCCATCTCTGTCTGTCCAGTAGAGCGAATAGCAACCTCACGCTTGACATCGCTAACACTCTGATTTGCTTTCTCACGAATCACTTCTTGCATCATATCTCGAATTACTTTACGGCTATCCTTAATCACAAGCCCCAAACGCGTTTGTTCTTCTTGAATCTTTTTTAGCTCTATTTTTTTCTCATTTAATTTGGCTTCTAGCTTAGCATCTTCTGTCTTTAAATCTTGAATAGCTATCTGCCTATCAATCACTTCCTGCATCTGCATTTCTATTAGTTTGGGATCTTGAAGAATTGTTACAGCCGCCAGTTGAGCATGTACAGCAGCAAGCTCAGGCCGTAACAAATCAAGAGAAAAAAGAGTTTGGCGACGAGTGCTATTAAAAATTTCTACGATAGTACTGATTTCCTTCTGCCAGTCGCTATTTTTGCCAAACGCTAAAGGGATCGTGTCTATCCTCTTCAATTCCTCAAGCAAGCTTATAACTATCAGACGCAACCTAGTAGAAAGCCTTGCTTCGTCAATTTGCGCTGCAACTCTTGTACGCACCTGCACCGCCAAAGCTGTGTATGACAATCGCGTCACGGCTAAGATCCAAGACGAAGTACTTTCATTAGGTAATGGGTTGAATGGGCCTTGTTTACTTGCTACGCCACAAGGGATGTATTGAGAAAATTTTCCAAAGTGGTCAAAAAGAGGCATTTTTGGTAAAGCCACAGCGAAACCATCCAAAATGCTCACAGCAGCTGCCAGATCTTGTTCTTTTTCCAAAACTACTTTGATAGTAGTAGCTTCTAACGATGAAATAGAGCACAAATACAAAGCAAGGACCAGCAAGAATCTCATCGGGCTCCCTCCCAAGACTTCGATTGATAGCTGGTTCTATCATCATGGGTCAATATTTGTCAAAGGCGTGAAATTACTACGGTTTATCAAGGTATGGTTCATTTAAATGGAGAGCCTATGGAAGTTATCTACAAAATACTTACACTCAACGAGTGGGAGAAGTTTCAGCAAGAAAGCATTTTTCTTGGTTCAGCGTTGGATCAAAAAGATGGCTTCATCCATAATGCTTTTGAACATCAAGTTTCAGGGGTCCTCGACCGTTTTTTCAAGGGGGCTGGCGAGCTGATTCGCCTCACTGTAGATCCTCAAAAACTTGAAGCTAGTACATTAAAAATTGAGGCTAACAGACCTGGCGGCGATTGTTACCCGCATGTTTATGGGTCGCTACCTATCACAGCGGTATTACAGCACGAAAAAATTTGGCATTAGCATGTTGGTGTTTAAAGATCACCTTCATTGATGATACTCCTAGAACTGTTACTATCAGAACTGTTATTTCTCTTAAAAAGAAAATGGATCTTAGGCTCAGAAAAGACCGATTTAACAATAAACTTTCCATCTTCAGTTGCTTCAATGACCGATTTCTTTTCTCCAAGTAACCATTTTTGCGTTTTTCCCCCATAAAAAATTGCTGATGCACGAAGAAGCTCTTTACTCTGTTCTCCTGCTGATTTCATGCCCTTAACAGCAGTATCTATTGATTTTTGAAAAGCCTCCCCTAGCTCAATAGCTGTAGCTCTTTTTGCAGCCTTTATAGCATCAGCGCTTGTTGCCAAACTACTCTTCGCCTTTTCTCTGAAAATACCCTCTGTATGACCCATGATTAATTGCGGCGGTTTACCAGGTCGAACAACAGCTGAAAAATTATCTAAACTCAGATTAGCAGTATTGTATCCTGCCTTTTTTAAATCCGCCATCCGCTGTGCAAAAGCAGCATAAATAGCTCTTTGATCTGCAAAAGCATCTCTCCCTAAATGCTGCTGCGAACCATCAAAAAATCGTGAAGCAGGAACGCCACGAGCTACGATAGTAAAATCAGTTTTAGCAGTGTCAGCATCGAGCAATGTGCCAAAGCCTGGTCTACCGCTAAAAGTTTTCCAGAAATCGAGTGCCTCAGTCGAAGGCGTTGATCCTGGCTTAGGGCTATTGAACCACTTTACAGCTAAATTAGCTTTATCATCGACACCAGCTGAAACTCGTGTAGAAAAATCAGCTGATAACCCTCTTGTATTCTCACTAATAGGCCTGCCGACAATAACCTTTACAGTTCTTTCTTTTTTTAGAGGGCCGATCACCGCTTTAGAAGGCAAGTGAAAAAATGGTTTTGTTTTTGTCTGTGGCTTTTTTACAGATCCGTATTGCTCTCCAAGAGAGCGTCCATTAGCTGTTATATTATCTTTCTGCCTTTGCGACATTGTCTGATTTTCCTCACCAAGTTTTATAGGCTTACGAGCTATGGCTCGTGTTGGAGGTTTAACTACAGCTGCTACTAAACCAAAGCTCTCCTCTTGCTGACCTAAAGCATCATAGAAATCGCTCCAACTGAAGCCACTCTTACCCATCTGACCTTCGTTGCTGACTTTAGCAATGTAACCATGTTCGCCCACTATAATATTGCCGCTAAGGCCAACTGCATCTTTTTTAAACTCTGAATCAGCTGCCAGATCTTCAAGCGATACTGAAGAGCGTAAAATAAATAGATTCTTTGACCCTTTGATCACAAAAAATTGATACTCACCAGGATCAACATTCATCATGGTATTTACTTCAATTAATTGCAAATCATCAACATAAGCAGGATAGAAATAGTCATCGTATTCCCCTGGTTCTTGCACATCATCAAGATTAATCTCAACAACTTGTCCCTCTAATGAGGAACGTGTAACAGCTGTTTCCTTGGAATCAACTAATTCGCTACCATTATAGTCCTCTAAAAGAAGAGTAAAATGAATCTGTTCCACCTTATCCTGCGGTGATTTCATTTTTGCTTTATCCACTTCAACGGGGCGTTGCTTACACCCTAAGCTAGTGGCCAGCATTGTAATGAAAAAAAGTAATGTTTTCATAATTTTCCCAGATTGATATATTGCTACATCAGGCTTATCGGAACAAATTGAAAGTTCTTAACTTTTGAGACTAAGTTACTGTTATTCCTATGGGATAGTGTCATCCTCGCAGGGTCACATCCATAGCATTGAGGTATTTTTATGTTTCCAGCTTTTCTAATCTTCTACGAACTATCTGTCTACCTTGCCAACGATATGATCATGCCAGCAATGCCTCAAATCGTTCGCGAATTCCGTGCCGACGAGGTCTTTGTCGGTACTTCACTCACAGCCTACCTATTAGGAGGAGCTGCACCGCTGCTTTTCTTGGGCCCACTTTCTGATCGCATTGGCCGACGCCCAGTTCTGCTTTTTGGCGCCGTGACTTTTGCCATCTTTTCGCTTCTGCTAGCTTTTGCCCCTAATATTGAATCTTTTATCCTTCTACGTTTCCTTGAAGGTATGGGTCTTAGCTACATTGGCGTCGTAGGTTATGCCACCTTGCATGAGCTATACGATGACAAAAAAGCAACCCATTTGATTTCCTGGATGGCTTCTATTAGTTTACTCGCCCCCCTGATTGGCCCTATGATTGGTAGCCTCTATGTAACTTACGCTGATTGGCCTGACATTTTTTATACTATTACAGTCCTAGCTGTGATCTCCTTCATAGGGCTTTTCTATAAAATGCCAGAAACGGTAGCCCCCAGCTCACAGCAGCTAGTAAATAAAGCCAGCGACAATTATTTAACCTTATTTAAAAATCGGCGGTTTCTTGCTGGCACTATCATCAATGGCGTTATAAACACGCCACTCCTCATCTGGATTGGCTTAGCACCAGTGATCTTGATCGAAAAAGGAGGACTAAGCGAGATTAGCTATGGCCTTTACCAAATTCCCGTTTTTGGGTCTTTTATTGTTGGCAACGGCCTTTTGCGATTGGTTCTCCACCGCTATGGGTTAGACCAGATTGTAACTTTCTCTCTTAGCTTGCTTGGCATCTCCTTGAGTTTTTGCGCTCTGCTCCCTGTCCTTTGGGGAGAAAACATCTGGTTATTGCTAGCACCATTTTGCATCTATTGTATCGCTCTTGGGCTCATAAGCGGGCCACTCACACGCCTAACGCTTGTTGCTACAGAGGTAAGCAAAGGAACATCCTCTGCTTTGATGATCTTCTTTAATTTTGTGGTGCAAGGGTTAGGACTTTTTTTGATGTCTTTTGTATATCAGAGCAAAAGCAACACCCTACTTGGCTTATCGTTCGTGGTGTGCTTTCTGGGAGCATACGCCGCTAAGCGACGGTTTACTCTACAGTAGAGGAAAGCTTTCTAAGAGAGAAACCGTCGCTCCTCAAAAATTGAGGCTTTAAGTTAAAAGCAATGATAATCAACCCAAAACTGCAGTGTTTCAAGAGTAAGAAGTTGCTCATGGTATTTTTGAATTACTTTGCTAAGAACTATAGCTGCTTTATTTGCAGTCAACTTCTTTGCAGGGACACATCTATATTCATTATCGTCAGGACAAGCATTAACCACACCCTCTTCTTCAGCAGTAGAAATCTGAATAGGAACATAGCTACAGCGAATCATAGGCTTTAGATCTGTAGTCTTCTTATATGTACTTAAACAATCCTTTACATTAATAGATAACGTGCCATCACCCATTGCCTGGACTATAATTCCCTTAATATCAGGGTCGTTCAGCGCACTCAAAAGTATCTTAATATCAAATAGAGGTCCAACATCAACGATTGCAACTTTTGGCAAAAATCTAATCTTTTTGTAATCAAAAGGTGGAACTGAAACTAAAGATAAATCTTCTAAGCTTGGGACCTTACTATGTAGGGTAATACGCGGGCTCACTTCTCCAGAGGTTTGACGCTCATTACTTCCATTATAGTGTTTTAGTCCCACCTTGGTAGATTCGCTAGAATTACTAATTTGCTTACCTAGGACTGAATAAACCAGCATTTCACTCCCGGAATGTTGATGATGATGATGAGTTATAGCACTATCCTTACTGCTCTCATCTCGCCCTTGTAAGGATCGATTTTTAGTGGAGGGACTACTCAAATCGACTAACAATTTTTCAATAAGTTTAAATGCATTAACCAAATTCTTTGGTCCATCTGGCCCTTCCTTAGAATCTGCTGGACGCATAGCCCCTGTATAAACAATGGGAAATCGAAGGTTAAACATGCCTCTAAAGAGAGTTAGAGTGAGCTCTAAAGTATCCGTTCCATGCATAATAATAATACCTTCTACTCTAGGAGTATCGAGAGCAGTTTGGATAGCATTAGCTAATATTTGCCAATGTTCGTTATCAAAATCACGACTGTCAATCGGTGTTTCAAAAACATCTTGGACTATGACACTCTTGTTTTTTATCTTATCTTTAAAAAACTCAATCTCCTGAAGAATAGCTTCACCGCTCTGGATAGCTCCAGCAGTATAAGTGGAAGGATTGTCAGGATTGGTAAGCCCTCCTATAGTCCCCCCCGTATACAGCACCAAAACATGGCCACTTTTGCTTGACGAAGCTAAGGCTGAAATATAGCTGTTAATAAAAAATGTCACTGTAAAAAGAAATTTTAGAAAGCGAAACCTGTTGTTCATCATTAAACCCACCATAAATATTTTGTTATTTTAGTTGGCCATCATACAAAACCCTTAGAAGCAGCGCAACTTTTTCAAGCAACAATAGAATTAAGATTTTCTATAGTCTTAAAGGAGACTATAGAAAATCCGTTATAAATTCGATTTATTTCTATCGATATTTCATTATTTGCCTTGTTTATCAAAAATGAAATATCGATCAAATCTTGGCCTGAGTTGTAATTCACTCCGCCACGAGCGAGTGCCTTAACAGCTACTTGACCAATCTCTTATGCGCGTATACCATCCGCTCGAACTATCATGGGAGAACGAATGCAAAACTCACATATTAGATCTATCAGCTTAGTTATCTTCAGTTTGTCTTGCCTCTTTACTCAATCAATACTCGCGATTCCCTTCCAACAGTGGCTTTTTTCTCTGTGCCTTGCAACCCTCACTCCTGTCTTAAGCATCAACGGTGATTGGCACCGCCATAGTGACAGGATTGTTTTCAGCTCGAAAGACACCGTAACGCCATCTGGCATTGAGCTTCCTTCTTACAACGGATTTTCGATCTACGGACTAGTGCATATCCAGACAGCTACAACAGAATCC
>CALBMD010000031.1 GCA_937896265.1 uncultured Pseudomonadota bacterium | reverse complement strand
TATTGAAGCTGATGACGTTGACTCGTCAAACTCAAACTTTTTTATCTTAATGTCGTATGAGCGCCGAACCAGGCAATCAAAAATTAGAGAAAATTTATCGGCTTCTTTTATGTTGGCTTCTTCTTATTATGTCATGAACACAAATGGACTTGATGTTATGCAGAGATGGAAGGGATGGAAGGGATGGGGGGGGGATTGGTTTGAGGAAAACAATCAATTTCCGTTTTTGGCAGAATTATTCGAGGCTCTTGAAGTTGCAAAATTGAGTTGCTGGGTTGCTGCAGAGCTGGGTATTAAAATCTTGATAGGATCTGGTTTGAAAGACAAACATGACGAATATATTGAAGTGCTTGAAGTTAACCCTGCTCCCCAAAGTTACTTAAACAAGGTTACTGGGGTAATATCTGATCTAGTTATCAACCAATATTTGGCTATGACTCAGCCCGCTATACTTACAGCCGTTCTCTTTTACGGACTCAAGTTCAATCTCGACACAATACAATGGAAGAGAGAACTGATTCACCCGGACATGTATGTCCCACCCTTCTTCTGGCTTTTTATGTGTTATTGGTATCGTTGATTAAACTGCCGATTTAGTAGATTATCCGCAACAGGATAACGATGGCTACTGTCAGTTGTCTTAATTTTAAATTTTATTTTACTTTTAGCCTTTAAACCCATCTCCTGCATCAAACGCTCAATTGTTGCTTTTGCCACAGTGAAGCTTTCAGCAAGCATCTGTCTCCAAATCCTTGGGCAGTCAAGTATTGTTGATACCTTGCTAATAAGATTAGACCCCGCGCTACTAATCTTGTTTAAATAGCTTTAGTGAGAGAAAAAGAGCCTAGTAATAAGATTGCTGGAGCCCATAGTCTCTGGAAATATCTGAATCAATCAGTGGACCCAGATTATCAAAATTGTCATTGGCAAAATTAGCTGGCGCTACTCCTGGTAAGCCGTAAGGCACCTCGAAGTTGTGGCTTTTGATGATAGCGATGGCAAAATCGGCATTAACAAATTGCATTCGTAGATTGATATGAACGAGAGGAAGGTTTGCTTCTTCAAATAAATTGAATAAAAGTTGTGAGCAATAATAGGCTTTTTTTCTTACGGGTTGATTATCTTGCCAAACAGTTTCTTCATGATCCCAACGCATAGCAAAATTGTAGGGGCTGCCGCGGTACTTATCGCGGAAAATTGTGCAAAGATCGACAGAAGCAAGCTTTGCTAAGGCAGGCTCCTTAGCCCTGAGCACATTGACTTGATGGTTAGAATAAGAAGCTAAGAACTTGTCAAGGGGCCTTTCAATCACTTTTTCAAATAAGGGGTTGGGTGTGGCTTCAAAGATTTGGATCTGGCCAGGGCCATCATTGCAGACCACAGCTACATGCTGTATACCGCCATTGATGGGTGATACAGCCAACACGTCCCAGGTGCGAAGCTGTGACTGAAGACGGCCTCGCAAAGCAGAGCTCGCGAAGCCCTCTTGAACCCAGAGCGATAATAAAAACAGTAAGCCAATTCGCATCTTAAGAGAATCCCTAGTTGAAATTAACAAATTGATTCAACGCTCGACCTGTCGGGGTGCGCACATGAATAAGCCCTTTGTTCTTTAGGCCTTGTGTCAAAGTCACTTTATAGGAAAAGCGATTGTGGCCGTCGACGTCTTCTTTACGGCACAAAGAATTTTTTAAGATATCTGCTATAGGTTGTACCACAAGCACGTTGTTTGGCAAGAATTGAGTTTTGACATCAACTATCCGCATACAGCCCTCTATTAAATGAGGATAAGTACCCTTAAGCTGAAGTAAATTAGCATTTTGACTTTCGGTATCGATAAGCTCTGCTTGATCAACGGGAGCATATAAGAAGTTATCTTGGGCAGAGCTTGATGAACCATCGACTTGTAAAAAATCAGTGACTTCTGGATTAACCGAGGATTCAATTTGATACTGTCCAGCATCCAAAAAACCTACCTTTATTACTTCTAAAAATGGGCTGATGACATCATGGCAAGCCTTTTGGTCGCGAACGTATGACTCAACCTGAACATAAATCTTCTTAGCTTGCACATCAACCTGAGCTTCGCTACGGCTTAATCGATAGCACCCATTTGGCAGATAACCCCACACCGCCAGCTCAACATGATCATTAGTATCATAACCTGAACGAATCGCTAAAATGCCCTCAATAGGCAGTAGTTCTCGATAGCTGTTGCTTGGCGATGTAGAAAATCCGCAATTAAGTAAAGCGACAATGATTAAAAATTGTTTCATTTTCAACTCCTGCAGAATAAAAACTGGATTTGAGAATATTCTCACTTATTTTTTCAAAATAGGATAGTGGGCGAGAGAAAATTTTTCTGTTAGTATGTCATTACTGATTTTATTCAAAATTTATCGAAAGGATCAATTCAATGATGTGGAAGCAAGCTATTTTCTTAACTTTATGTCTTGCACAGACGGCTTTGGCCAAAGAAAAAACTCAGCCGGTAGTTAAACTTGCTGTCTACAAAATTGATACGGCAAAAAGTAAAGTGAACTGGGTGGGGAAAAAGAGTTTTGTCGAAGGTTATAACCACCACGGTACTATCGATATCTCTGGTGAAGTCAGCTGCGAAGGTGATATCGCCAAAGCAGCTGATATTGCAATCAATATGCTTTCTATCAAAAACTTAGATATCACCAAAAAAGAAGATAATGCCAAGCTAATTGGTCATCTTGAATCCAAAGATTTTTTTGATGTACATGGCAGTGAAGCAAACAAAACAGCTCATCTAAAAATTGAATCTATCGACGTTGCTAAAAAGATGGCTAACGGCCAGTTGACAATTCGTGGCGTAACAAAACCAATCCAAATCACCTTGACAAAAGTGACTGTTAAAGACGGTATTGCTGAAGCTGAAGGTAGTGCTATGTTTAATCGTCGTGACTACGGTGTCAACTATTCGAGCGTTGAAGACGGCATGCTTGATAAGGCTGTTGGGCTAGCCAAGGATAAAATTATCGACAACAATATT
>CALBMD010000030.1 GCA_937896265.1 uncultured Pseudomonadota bacterium | reverse complement strand
TTCATTTTCAAATCACCGGTGCTATCTCTTTTAAGATGCTACGGTTCTATGGGTATAAAGGCCCTACAAGGATAATGGAGGATGGTGCTAAGACTAATAACTACGGTATTGGTTTTGATAATTTTTCTTCATCTCAGGCTTGTCCTCCGGGATTATAGCAAAGGATTTTATGCCAAAATCCCCATTTAGATCTGAGCAAGGTTCAACTTTTATCCTTTTTCTTGTCGTTATTAGTGTAGCCCTTGTTCTCTTTCAACTAGCGACCAATGAGTTTGTTTTTGTTCGTAAACGTCAAGATGCTTCTTTTGATCGCGCTCAAAGTAAAGAGTTGTTTCGCCAGCTTACAGGTCAGGTCCCTCCTTCATCAACAGCTGTCTTTGATAGAGATCAAACCTGTGGTGATGCCAATTCAGTTACTAATCCGTTAAAAATTAGTTCATCTGATTGTGGGGTTAACAAGTATATTGATTATATGACTCTTCACGGTGTACTGATTAGTAGAAGTGGTAATACGAAAGTAGCTGGTGTACTGCTTCGAGCCTACTGTGTTAACTCTGGTAATAATCAATTAATTTATTTGGAAGCCCCTAGAGATCCTAGCGACGCTCAGGGGACGGGTATCAACATTTTGAAAGGCAATACGACCTTTGTAGAGAGTTGTCCATGAGATTTAAATTTCTGCTGCGCAGTTTTCCCATGTCCTTCCTTGGGAAGGACAGATTGAGAGCTCAGGTAGGTACAAGCTTAGTATCGCTGTTAGTTGGTATCGCTTTGACTAGTATTGTGTCTTTTTTTCTTGGTAATATGTTGGTTAATAGTCTGCGAAGCAGAAATAATATTCACCTAAAAAACGAAGTGCTTGAATTTAAAAGCAATTTAGAGATCATCCATGATTGCTCGCAAACCTTGCAGAACCTACCAGCAGATTGCACTACTCCTGTTACAGTAGATATTTATAATAGAGCTGGTAACGTTCTTATTAGTTCTGCGCATTATACGAAGGTCACGCCAAAATTTTATGCGCTAGCTACTTGTTTGGAGGATCATGTAGATGCAACTGGAGCTATTGATTTTCCTGGGCGATATATCAAAATTTCGATGGCAGTTTTAAAGCCAGGGGTGATAACAAAAGCGCCAACAGCCAATGATTTAGAGAAAGATTCCCTAACGGGATTACCGACTCAGATAGATGATCTTTATCAGACTATTCCTTTCTCGTGCATGTATGGACAGAACAATCTTAATATGAGCTCGCCATCTCCCTCTGGAAATCCATCAAACTCTAATTCTGGAAATTGATCACTACTTTGCCATCATAGCTAAAGCGCGTTTTTGCATCTCTTTTAGGCTCACTTTTTCAATCCGACTTGAGAGAAACCAGATGTGACCAAAAGGGTCTTCGAATTTGCCAGCTCTTTCGCCATAAAATTGGTTCTCCACAGGATGTAAGGCTTTGCACCCTGCAGCTAAAGCTTTAGCGCCTTGAGCATCAACATCTTTACAATAAAGATGAAGTGTCACAGGAGAGCCGCCATAGGCTTTTGGTCCTTTAGCCTGCATGTTAGGGAATTCTTCAGCGAGCATGATATTAGAGTCGCCAATTTTAAGTTCTGCATGTCCCACTGTTCCTTTGGGGGCTTCAATTCGATATTTTTCTTTAGCACCAAAAGCTTTCTTATAGAAATCAATGGCAGCAGAAGCATTTTTGACAATAAGATAAGCTGTGATAGTTTGAGCTCCCTCAGGAATTGGCTTAACTTTCACTTTTTTAGCTAATTTTTTCTTAGAGGCAGCTTTTTTTACGACCTTCTTAGCGACCTTCTTAGCTACTTTTTTAGTGGCCTTTTTCTTTGTTTTTTTAGCAGTCTTTTTCTTTGTCTTCGTCTTCATGGTAAATCCCCTCAGTAATATTTTGGCTATTGTACCATAAGATTTGCTTGCTAGAAGTCAGACTCTTTTATGAGGCAACTTGAGTGTTAATAACGGGTTTGAATGGGTTCAATTCTAAAGCGGCCCCAAGCGACAACCAGCGCTATCATAGCCAATGCTAGAGGGATACCAATAGCTGAAGATTCATCATGGACCAAATGCACGATCACGGCTAGTCCCATGAGGACTGCAAGGCAGAGGGCAGCAATAGGTGTAACAATAGACCACACTCTAGTAGCTGCTGGGAAGATCAAACCAAAGGCCCCCATTATTTCTAAATAACCTAAGAGACGCACTGCACCTTCAGGGGTGTAATAGACCCAGTGCATTTGAGTAGCCAGTTCTATCATAGGGGTGCAGGTTTTCATAGCTCCTGCCTTGGCGAAGATAACAGCAAGTAAGAGCTGCAAGATCCAAAGCGCTAGATTCGTCGGCTTTGTCATATGACCTCCAAGAAGGTGTTTTTTTTATAATAACACAACTACTTGGTTGTTTTTTAGGAAGTAGTGGCTAACCATGGAAGATAGATTTGCTCCAGGGATGAGGTAATGATTATATATCAAATAAATTTTTCTTGACAAAGCTGATGGGAAATGAGAATTCAACGCTAAATTTAGATGAATGACGTTTTATTTATAGGGGCTTCATGTCTATTTTACTAGGTAAACGCACACATTTTTGGTGCCTCAGCTTCTTTATTTTTTGCATGTGTTGTGGGCAGGCAACATTTGGTTCTTCTGAAGAAATTGACTCCTCTTCTAAAAACGAGATGCTTAGGTGCATTAAATTTTTCCAAGATGGTCCTGAGGGGATTAATGTTGCTGAATTATCGTTGAATAACAATCTACGCCGGGTCTATTATGTCCTGCAGGGGATAAGAATGATTTCCCAATCTGAGCAGGCTAGTATCGATAAAGCTGTTTTAACAATCCTGCTTAAATGCCTATGGTGTTATATAAAAGATGATTTTCAGCTTAAACATGATGGTAGTTCCAGTTGTGCCATCTTGGCTTCTTATTTAGTAGTAACAGATCGAGATCTTGTCGAAGCCCTTGATAAGGCACATGAAGAAGCTTTTTATGCCGAGCCT
>CALBMD010000029.1 GCA_937896265.1 uncultured Pseudomonadota bacterium | reverse complement strand
TGTCAACTTTCTTAAAACCTGCAACTTTGCTTTAGGATGTCATCTATCCGCCTATCTTTTTTAGTTCTTACTTAAAAAAGAGGGGGCCTAGGGGGAACCTTCCCCCGGCGACGGGGCCTGGGGAGCGCGCAGCTCCCCAGAACACCATCTTATGCCAGGCTGCTTTTACAAACTAGCTTCTTAAAAACTTGCTAGAACTTGCTAGAACTTGCTAGTTACGATGGGAACTGCCTCTTCAGGCTCGACGAGCTAACCAGAAAATTTTTTGCTTGCCAAGATCTTATGACTCAAAATAGCGAGCGTGCAGTTCTCTTAACAAGACTTCAACATCGCTTTCTGCGACTACAAAATAAATTGTGGAGTCGTTTGTTTCGCAGTATTCAATAGTGACATTGATGCAAGAGATAATCTCGCCAACAAACTCTGGATTTTGTCGAAAGCCTTCTCCGATCAGGCTCACCATGCCTAAAGGCATTTGATCGGTAAGCTGTTCTACCTGCTCATGCAAGCTATCTGCTAGGATACTTAACGCCCGTTTGGGTAAGAGTAGCTTAAGATGCCAATCGTCTTTGTGTCTTGCAAAATGAAAGATATCAGGAGAGGCGTCTGCAGCTCCCAAATGGATTAAGGCTTCTTTGATCACCTGATCCTTAAGAGGGTTTTGCTTGGTTTTGGCCTCGACAAAAACCAAGTTTTTTTTGTGTGCCAGTGCAGTTAAAAGTGGCCCTTCCATGCTCTGATCTCCATGAATTTGGCTATATTTCTTTTTATTAGGTAACGAGCAGCGCATCTCTACGGCTAATCGATATTTTTTCGCAAGCGTTGCTCCTCGGTGATGGATAACTAAAGCGCCAGCCCACGCCAGTTGATTCATCGCTTGCCATGATAGCTTTTCTATCGACCTGGCTTTGGGCACAAGACGGGGATCTGCTGTCATAATGCCTTCAACGTCAGTAAAAATTTGGCATACTTCAGCGCGAAAAGTTTGAGCTAGCGCCAAAGCGCTCAGATCAGAGCCCCCTCGCCCAAGGCTCGTGATATCTTTGGTCTTTGGGTAGACGCCTTGAAAGCCAGCGACAATCATGACATCGTTTTGTTCAAAGCCCTCGATGATTCTTGTGCCAAGTATCTTGGTAATCCGCGCATTGCCGTGTTGGCCATCGGTGAGGATACCTGATTGTGAACCGGTCAAAGATGCCGCCCGGATTCCTAGGTTGTCTAAAGCGATGCATAAAAGAGAGGTGCTGATACGCTCACCGGTTGTAAGCAGCATGTCAAGCTCGCGTTTGGGGGGATTTTTCGACAGTTTCTTGGCTTTATCCAACAAAATGTCGGTGAATTCACCCATGGCACTTACTACAACTAGGATTTTCTTGTAATCCTTAAGTGCTAGCTGAATATTGCGGGCAGCGGCAGTGATTTTTTTTAAATTGGCGAGAGATGAGCCGCCATATTTTTGCACTACTAGGTCTTTTAATTGTTGGGACACTTTTTGCACCATGATGTTTGATTGCCTCTGTTATATGCCTAGTTTAGCGAAATTCAAAGCTGTTTTCAGCTAGAACTGTTTGGTGATTTTGGTGATTTTTCTTGTTTAAGCTCATGAAAAACTACTTGAAGTAGCTGCTAAGCAGAGCCAGAATTAAGTCATTGGCAATAAATAAGAGGATTAGCTTTAAACTTTGGTTGTATTGACCTTGAGAGAGCAGAGCATGGCCCCTACCTTAAAAATTCGAGTTCTTGGTTCAGGTACTTCGACAGGGGTCCCCGTTATTGGCTGTACTTGCTATACCTGTTGCAGTAGAAATGTTAAAGACAAACGTACCCGTGCATCGATTCTTGTCCGCTACCTCAACCAGGATTTAAATTTAGTCGTCGACACAGCCCCGGAATTTCGTCTGCAAATGCTTGAAGCTAAGGTTAGAGATCTTAGACACGTTCTCTATACTCACACTCACGCGGATCACTGTCATGGTTTTGATGACTTGCGCGCCTTCTACTTTTTCTCAAAAACGCCAGTTAACTGCTATTTAGCAAAAGAGCATGCAAAAGAGCTGAGGTCACGATTTTCTTATGCTTTTGAGGATACAGGTTATATTGGCACCCCCCCTCAGGTTAAGCTAAAAACCATCACCGCTAGAGGTTTTAGCATTAAAGGGGCTAAGATCGATGTTAAAGTTTTGCCGCATGGATCGATGGAAACCCTAGCCTTTCGTTTTGGCTCCTTTGCCTATGCAACTGATTTCAAGTACTTTCCAAGTAAAGTTATTGCTAGCTGGCGAGGTAAGATCGATACGATGGTTGCCTCAGCTTTGCGGTTTAGCGAACACCCTACCCACTCCAGTATTCCAGAGACGCTTGAACTCTTTAAAGAGCTTGGTGTCCGCCGTGGGATTTTGACTCATCTTTCTCATGATATCTGCTATAAGCGGGATTTTAAAAAGATTCCCAAGAATGTTTCTTTGGCCTATGATGGGATGGAAATTGTTATTTAAACCCGAGAAGTGAAATTTTTTGAAGTTTACCAATAAATCCAGAG